>JBHLKA010000034.1:0-23217 GCA_048887145.1 Candidatus Hodarchaeota archaeon | reverse complement strand
ATTCACTGAGGATCTAACTTCATATAAATATAATTCTTGTAAATCCTTAATATTTGGTACAGCAATAGTGACATTATGTAGCGCCTTCATTAAAATCTCCCTCATTTTTTCAAGAATTCTTGATTTTGGGATTTCAATATCTGTCCAATCAATTATTTTTGCTCCAGAAACTGCTGCTAATTGATTTCTTAACTTTTCATTTTCTTCTTCCATTGCTTCTAAATCTTCATCTGCAGTCATTAATTCATTATTTAAAATCTCTAGTTTCTTTTCTAAATCATCAACAAGTTTTTTATTTTCAACTAGAGCATCTTTATCAACAGTAGTATCAACCAAAGTCTTTATTCGTTTTTCTCTCAATTCAATTGATTTTTCTAAAGCCTCGATTTTTTCATCTTTTATTTTGACTGAACTATCTAATGTATTAACTTGTTCAGATTTTAATTCTAAAGAATCTTTAAGTGTTTGAATTTGATCTTCTTTAAGTTTCATAGATTTTTGTAAATTGTCTATCATTTCGTCTTTAGTTTTTATTAGTTGATCTTTTGTTTTTATTTTTGCATTTAATTCTTCTACTTTTCCACTTAATTCTTCTACTTCTGATGGTTTTTTTAATTTTTCCATGTTTTCCATGGTTTCTATCTCATTTTTTTTTGATTTATAAATAAATAAGAAAAAATTCCTTTTTATTTCTTAGCTAAATATAGAATTTATTCTTAATAAATTAAAGAATCTATTATAGTTATTCTAGGTGAAAAGAAAGAAATAATATGTCATTTACATTTTTTTATGAAGCTGATTAAATAGTGACAATAGTAAATATTTACAATTTTATTCTCTGCGATATCAAGAGGATTAAGAATAGTTTTATATTTAATTACTCCTATTATAAATTCATGAATTCAGAACCTAATTTTAATGATTTAGAACTTGACCTAACAAAATTAATTGAAAAGGAGATAAATGAGAAGCATGGAATTCTTGGAATCTCAGTGTCTTCACATGGAGGAACTCATCTCGCGAGTAAATTTAAAAAAGAAATAAAAATGACCAAAACAGAAATATCTGCTGCAAGTAGTAGTATGGTCTTTCTTTCCTCGAAAATTTTATCCGATTCATTAAACCAAAAGATATCGTATAATCTAATCACTGGTAAGGAGAGAATAATAGTCTCAATTTTAACTGAAAATATTGCTCTAATGGCATATCTAAACAGACAATTAGCTGAACTTGAGGGATTAGATTCATATATAAATTCCCTAAAAGTCTTTGCCATTCAAATATCTGCAATCATAGAAACTTCCGATCTTATTAAAGAAGAAATATTTGTTGCTGTAAAGAGAGCTATACCGAATGCCTTAGTGATAGCAATAATAACTAAAGATGGGTTACCGATTAAAATTCAGTCAACAATGCCTGCACCAATACTTTCTGCAATGACTTCTGCGATATATAATTTAGCAGGTGTTCTATTGGAGGGAGGTCTAGAATATTCCATTATTGGAGGTGAGAATGGTTCTATTATAATTCATGAGTTAGATGAAACCAGAATTCTAGCAATCGCTGTACCAGAAGCAGATGAAAGAAAATTAGGTTCTTATATCGCAAAAATTAAATCATTAATTAAATAAGATAACAATTCACGAGATAATCTTAGTTATTTCATTGGCGATCTTTAAAGCTCCGAAAAAAGATTCAGAAAAAGATTTTGCGCTAAATAAAATGGAACATACAGGCTCTCGCTTAACAATATTTTTGATAGGTTCACTTTTATCTTGAATAAATTTGAGATTGTTTATTTTTTTCAACTTAACTATTGGAATTTCTTTTGGTGCGAAATAAATTAGTTTAGTAGCATATTTCTTGCAAACTGTATCATTTATTATGTCTATTATTTCATTCCATTTCTCTTGATTAAAACTTAAAATATGTAAGTTTAATAAGTTTATATTCATGGAAGCCTCTGAAGCCTGTATAGATCCAGGAATTCTTGGATTTATTTCCATTAAATAAGGAAAATGATTTTTCAACACAAAATCGAATCCATTAATACCTTTTAGTCTCAATTTATTCGCCATGAAAATTGAGATTTCAGAAATCAATTTATTTTCACTTTTTAATAAATTCCCTGGAACAACATTTCCACAATACACGAATTGCCCAAGTGGATTAACATTTTCTAAACCAATAATTTGACGGTTGATAGATATGACTCTGGTTTCGGTTCCATTAGATATAGTGGTACAACTCACTGGTATTCCCTCAATATACTCTTGAATTAACCATTTTGAATAATTATAATCTTTAATTTCCAATTTCTTAATTAAAAAAGCTAAATGTTCTCTATTTTTAATTTTATATACGTTTATACCTCCAGAACTCTTCTTCTTTTTCAATATCAATGGATAGGATAAAAATTTCTCAAATTCTTCTAATTTTTTTAATTCATAGGTAATTGGAACTTTATATCCCATTTTTTGTAGAGTATGATAAACTTTGAATATATCTCTCGCATTTTTCACGACATTAATGTTATTATTAAGACTTTTAGTCAAATGTTTTCTTTTTTTTATTTCATCAAGAATATATTTACGTTCTTCTAAATGATCATCCATTCCACTAGCAATAATAAAATTTTCTATATCAGGATATTTATCTAGTAAATCGATTGTAAAATGAGCTAAAAATTGTTGATAATTATTTCTAATTGAGTTATATCTTGCATTTAATTCTTTTCTTATAATGATATAATCTTTAACATAGGGATATAAGTCTAAATCTCCAAAAAAGTCAACAACATATACATCATATCCCGCTTTATTCAAGGAATAAGCAAGAGGGCGTGTATTAAAACCGATAATTAAAACAGATTTCTTTTTATCGTCCATTAAATAATAAATAGTTCTTGAGTTTAAAGAAATTTTTTCAAATTCATAGAATTCTTTTTAATTCTAAAATCAAATTTTCTGGATTGTAACGGTCGAATTGAAATATCTGAGCTTTACCAAATTTTTTAAAATTTTTCTTTATTTTATCTGCTGCATATGTATTAACACCCAAGGCTTGGGTTGCATAGCTTTTCTTAGGTTCTAAAACAACCACATGAACACCTTTTTTTGAGAGAGATTTGGTTAATTCTTTTAACTCCTTAACGATCAGCGTATAATCAGTCTGTATTTGCGCGATTAAATCGGGATATTTTACAGAAATATTCGATCCACAATCTGAACATATGAAAATGACAGGAATAACATTTCTATTTTTTAATTTTTCAGCATTTATTAATTTAATACATTTTTTTAGTGCAGCTGCCATAGGAGTGTATGACTTCCCTTCAATATTTTTTAGTTTATTAAGAGCATTTTTAAAATAAACTGTTGGTTTTTGAAGAACTATCGCTTCCTTACCCCTAAATACAATAAGACTAATTTTATCTCTTTTTCTATATCCTTCCTTATGTAAGGATAAAATTACATCTGTCATTTGTTTTATGACATAGTACATCGAAGCAGAACTATCAAGTACAAAAAAAAGTAAAAGAGGTGCTCGATATTCAAAGATTTTATCCATTAAATCATATTTATTAAATTTTATAGGAAATTTTATATCTGTTTGATTGTATATTGTGTTTTTCAAATAATTTCTAATAGTAGCATCTAAGGCTAAACTTCTTGGTTTATCTATAGGAATTCGATAAGAAATGTACTTTCCTTTTTGAGAAGATGCTATTTTTATTCGTCTTCCTATACCACGACCTCCATAATTTGAGACTTTTCGTTCTTTTCGGATATTATCTAGGATGGAACTCATTTTATGTTCCATTTTATAAATTAATGGAAAATCCTTAGTTTGATTTTCAAAAAATTTAAGATCCATTTCTTCAAGAGGAATATTTTTTACTTTCCAACCTCCAGCAGGAGAAGGGCTTCTTTTTCTGTTATCAGGATATTTAGGTGGAGGTAATTTTTGTTCTTTAGTCTCGGGCATTTTTACTTTTCTCGGATCTACTGATTGTCGTTTAAATTCCTTATGTAAGGTATCATCCTGTTTTAAAGGTCCTTCCGAGTCAGGGTTAGGCTTATAAGCTTTTGGATCCTCATAAGCTTTTTGTATTTTTCCATAAACTTCTGCAATTTTCGCTTGGATTTCTTTTGGAGTCATCTCATAATGAAGCGACTGAATTCTATGTTCGAAAACTAAATCTAAAGCTATATTTAAATCTTCCTCATTAATTTGTGTTCTATCATTAAAAGCAGCATGAGCCCTAGCGCAACGTATAAAAGTTATATCCGCTCTTTGAGAAAAGATTTCTAATTCATTGACTATCATAGAAACAAATTCAAAAACAGAAGATGGTATCTTTACTTCTTTTAATATCTCGCGCGCTTTTTTAATCTTATCTCGTAGTTCTTCCTCCTCTTTCACATATTTCTTAATAAATGTTTTTGGGTCATCATCAAATTCAATAACTCTCCTTGTTATTTCTGCTCTTAATTTTGGATCTCTTGGTGCTTTAATTTTAACCTCTAAACCAAGCCGGTCAGCAATTTGGGGTCTTAATTCACCCTCTTCAGGATTCATTGAACCCACTAGAACGAATCGGGATGGATGCATAACAGAAATTCCTTCTCTTTCAATAATGTTTACACCAGAAGCAGCTGCATCTAATAAAGTATCAACTATATGATCCTGCAAAAGATTAATTTCATCAATGTAAAGTATCCCGCGATTTGCTTTTGCTAACAACCCTGGATGAAGGCTTTTAATGCCTTCGGTGAGGACTTTATCGATAGAGAGGCTACCACATACCATATCTTCTGTAATTCCTAACGGGAGGTTAACAAGTCTCATTTCACGAGTATCTACCTCGATCTCTCGTTTTCCTTTCTTTATTCGGCATTCTTCACATAAATCTTCATTATCTAAATAAGGATCACATGAAAATGGACAATCCTTTACAACATCTATCTCAGGCATAACTTCAACAAGACTTCTCACAGCTGTTGATTTCCCTGTACCTTGTTGTCCTGATAGTAATATTCCACCAATCTGTGGGTCAATAACGTTCAAAATAAGCCCCATTTTCATTTTGTCTTGACCTAAAATAGCAACGAAAGGAAAGGATGAAATTTTCATATTTTTTCTCCTGATAAATCTTCTAAAAACCTAAAGTGTTTAGTTAAACATTCTTTTAATTAAAAATAATATTAAGTAAAATAAAGATTTTCCTTTTAAACCTTAGATTAAAAATAGGTTTTAAAAAATAAAAATAGAAAAGAATTGAATCAATTATTTAAAATTTTTTAGATAATAATGTTAGTTTTTCATTAAGTTTTGAAACAGACTCATCCCATTCTGCTAAAATTTCTTTAATTTGTGGAATAATTACGTCTCGTTCTTTAAATTCTAAATAATCCATAAATTGCTTAATTTTCTCTATTTTTATGAAGGTTTCAGCTACATATTTCCGTATTTCACGAGTTTGATTATCTAAAACTTCATGGATTCTATGAGATTCCCCTTTACGCATCAAAGTGGCTAAATATTCTTCAGTACCAAGTAATAACGAGTCTAATTGAATAATTTGGTTTTTAATAAATTTATCATATGTTTCTAAAATATTATCACTAGGAAAAAAGTTAGTAATATCAATAGCGAATTTCTTTGCTTGTATTACTAATTGTTCCATGCTTTCAAATCCCTCAATTCGGTATTCAACTTCATGAAAGTTACTTCTCTCGTTATTTCCATCATCTAATCTGAAAATTTTAAAACCCGGATCGTTTTGTAATTGATTTATTGGATCCCCTTTTCTTTCTGGATATTCAATCTGTCTAATTAGACGTTCTGGATTAAATACTAATGCAATAGCAAGAGGATTTAAACTTTGATATGCTACTGTAGTTTTTCTATCACCAAATCCCGAAAGCATAACTCTAAAGCCTGGATGACTATGCCACCATCCTATTACATAATCGCCTTTATTAAAAACTTCTTCTTCAATGATTACTGTCGAAGCATAATCTTCTTCCGACCAGACGTATTTATCAACAATAGCCTTGGGATCATAAACTTCATGCATAATAGGATATGCTTTTGAAATTAATACATCGTTATTTTGATTTTTGCCAATCAAAATCCCATTTGCTTCTATCCACTTTTCTTTAGGTATTTTTTGATTGGCAAATCTTACACTCGCAGCAATAATCGTTAAGTACGCTTGTTTGGGAATAATCACAGTCATTTTTTTCAATTAAAAGATAATAATTATCTTGAATATCTTATACTATTGCGTTTATTTATGTCTATTTTTTTACTAACAGTATCCTAAAATTCAGTGTTAATAACCTCCTACATATTTGGACATACAAAAAATGACTAGTATCGTTAAATTTGAAGTAATTATGTATTAATTCACTTTCTACAATACTTAAAATTAAAATTAGTTTTTTTTAATTCTATAAGATTTTTTAATTTTCAATGATAAATTATAAACAACATCTAGGATTCAAAACATAACTAATATTTAATTTTAAACACAGTTTACTATTAAAAGAAAATATAAAGTAATTTGTACCTTATGGTATCTAAAAAAGATATATGGTTCTTTGCGTTAACTGGAGCTATTCTTTCACTAAATGGAATTTTTAGTCCTTTTATAGCAGTAATATCTCCTATTGGCGATCATATTGAATGGTTATGGGGATTGCAAAAAGCGCCGTCAATATTCTTTTCTGTGGTGCCATTTTTACTGATTATGGCCGTTCTTCTTATTGTTTTCACGTTCGTAACTTTGATTTTTAGCTTCATAGCTAGAAAACGTGAAAGCCTAAAAGTAATGGGGATTATCTGGTTAATTTGCGGTATTGGAACATTAGTAACTATATTTTTACCTATAGGGTATTACATAAGATATTATCATGTTTCATTTGCAGATATATTGAGAGGTTTATTTTTTGGATTCTATTTCCCATTAATCAGTGGGATTCTAGAAATTAATGCAGGAATATTTGGTATTATCTTTGAATAATTTCTTTCCTTTTCTTTAATTTTTATTCACTATATTTCCATTATTAAAAAAGAGTATATATTTAGAATCATTGGTGGCATTCGTTCTTATAGGAAATTTAAGATATTAAAGTAATAATAAGAAATTATTAAATTATAATTCTATTAGCTATTTTTCTTTTAAAAGATAAAATTATTTATATTCATAATATACCATTATATTATTACTAAATACAAATTATTACTGATTCCAATAGAATTAAAATTATCTGAAAGAAAGGATTAAAATGGCTGAAAAAGGTTTTGAACCACTAACAAGTCAACTGGGTATACCTGGGACTTCTTATAGAATTCAACTAGGATTAATTAATGAAAAATGGGCATCAAGACTATTGAAAGGACAAAATGTTATAGATTCATATATTTATAAGGATGAAGATATAGCACAAGGGGGATTTCCTAATCAGAACCTCATCGTAGGTTGGGTTTTACGTACTGTGGCAATTCCAAACATAAACCCACACCAAGTAATGAAAACAACTCAGGCTTTAGTGAAACAAGCAATTGAGAAGAAAGAACAAAAGAAATTTATGGCTCCTCTAGAAGAAACTAAAAAAGTAGAATTAGAAAAAGTACCTCAAAGTGAAATAAAAAGACCTCAATCAGTGGGATGGGTAAAGCAGGAAGGAATGAAGTCTGTACAAGAATTAGAAGAAGAAAAACGTCAAGCCTTTAAAGAAAGAATGATATACAAGAAACAAGAAGAAGCAAAAAGATCTGCTACAATTACAACATCAAGAGAATTACCTTCTATACCTAAAGGTGAAGAAACACCATCAACATTCTGTCCTCATTGCGGAAAAGATTTAGATTGGAAGTATTGTCCTTTTTGTGGGGGAAAACTTCCACATTAGTATCAATGTTGAAAAATTCTCTAAATTTATTTTTTGAAATATCATAATTAAATAATTCAATTTTTAAATGAGATAAATTATAAATATTACAAAAGTTAACTATATCTAAACTTAATAGAATGAGTGATAAAGTAATGGGCAAAGATACAGATACTAGTATCGTTACCATTAAACCAATGGCCTATTATAAGATGTTAGTTCATGTTCTAAGATTTGGATCAAAAGTACAGCCCGCTAACGAATATAAAGAGGTTATGGGGATGCTAATTGGTCATCTAGAGGGAGAGGGCGAGATTAAAGATGTTATCATAGAGGATGTTGTACCTATAACACATGGAGGATCAATTGAGGTAAAGTTTTCTGCAGAACAACTTGGTGCTTTTGGAGAAATTGACAGGCAAATCTGGGAGCAGCATGGTGAAGAGAATTGGTTTAGTGTTGGTTGGTATCATAGTCACCCAAATCTGGGAATTTTTTTCTCTAGTACTGATGTATTTAATCAATTGTTTTGGCAAGATAAAAATCCTAGCGGTCTAGGAATAGTATTTGATCACGCTTATTTGGAAAAACCTAATGATTTAGGGTTTAAGGTTTATAGATTAGAGGATCCTTCAAAAGGACTTAATTCCAAGTATTATGAAGTTCAAGCTACAGTCGAACCACCAGATAGTTTTGAATTTTATGAGAAATTAATTGATTTGATAAATAAAATTCACTTGAAAGAGGTTCCAATTCTAGAATTAAATGAAACCACTGACGTGTTTGGTGAAATATTTTTTCCTGAACAGAAACAACTAGAAAGCAAAAAACCTCAATTATCAGTACAAGAATTATTAAATAATCTAAAGAAAGGGTTTTCAACATATATTGATCTATCTATTGAACCTCTTATTGACACGCTTAATCTTTGGAGCCAAGATATTGTTAAAAAGATGTTCTATAATAATTCACAAATGAGAAATGATTTAATTGAAATGAAAAAAAATCTAACTAAGGGCATAACCAACCTCCAAAATTCATTTAATTTCTCATTGCAAGACGATTTAAAGAAATTAGATTTCTATATAGATGAGAAACTTGGTAAGCTTGATGAAGGGCTGAATAATATAGAAGGAACAATTCACCAATTTAGAGAGAATCTTACACTACAAATAAATCAATTAATTGATAATTCATATCAACAAAATGTTAATCAGATAATTCATAACTTTGATAAGAATCTTGGAGATTTAAATGGCATAAATGAAATGAATAAGATGATCTTAGGAACTTTAGAGCCAAATTATGTTGAATTAGAAAAGTTATTTAATATCATTGATCCTACGAAAAGTAGAATAAAAGGTGCAGTAGAGGATAATCAAGAGATAATTCTAAATAATTTCAAGAAAAAATTAACCAATATTCAAGGGATTTTTTCCAATTTAGATGGAGACTTAAGAAAACTCCTCTCAGATTTAAAAGCAGCTATACTAGTTCTCGAAGGTTCTAAAGGTCCTGTTCTAAACAAAATCGAAAAATTAGAGAATGAGAAAAAAAATCTTCATAGTACTATAAGAGAATTAAAAAACGAAATTAAAGAATTGAAGAAGTGATTGTGATATATTATGTTAAACAACCCTATTGATAATAATAAAGAAGAAATCGAGACTGCAAATGATTGGAAAGTGTATATAAGAAATGATGCTTTCAGAAAAATGCTTAGTCATATAATGAGGTTTGCTAATAAATCAATGGATGATATTCAAGAAGTAATGGGCATTTGTATAGGAGAAGCAAATTCAGAAGATAAAACTTTAAATTTAATAAATATCATTCCTCTATGTCATGGAGATATCGTAGAACTTGGATTTTCTCAAGATATTCATGAAAAAATTATGCAAATTGAAGAAAAAATTATTACCACAAATTTAAAAATGATTGGTTGGTACCATTCGAGACTAAAAGGTGGTCTTTTCTTTTCTCACGCAGATAGGAGTAATCAATTATATTTTCAAAATGAGACTCATCCATATGGATTTGGAATTATATTCGATAATAATCTCCTTAATTCTGATAATAATTTTGGATTTGAGATTTTTAGATTTAAAAACTTTTCAAAAGGAATAGACAGTGAATATGTGAAAGTTCCTTTTGAACTGGAAGCACCAAAAACTTTGGAATTCTTTAAATGGATAAAAGCGCTTGTAGAAGATCTTCAGAGAATAAATCCTATAGTGATCAATGAATTTGATGAAATCATAAAACCGATGCCTGAAGAACTTCAAGAAATTCCAAAAAGAGAAGATGTCGCAATTGAAAGTGGTGATGATGATTTTAATGCTCAAATACAACCAATATTCACAGGCTTTAGAGAGGGTACTTCACAATTTGTAGAAACTTTTATTGATGCTTATAAAAACCAATTAAGTAATTGGATGATTGATGTTAGAAATGGTTCATTAAAAGGTATTGAACAGATTAGAAGTGTTGTGAATCAGATGAAAGATTCTCTCGAAAAAGGTTTAGAAAATATCCAAAATTACTTTGATAAAAGTTTTTCTGAAATTTCAAATGTATTTATCAAAGATATTTCAGAATATATGGATAGAAGAGTTGAAACTCAAAAAGAGTTTACAAACAAAGTTTCAGATTCATTCAAAGAAATTTCTAATGAAACACAGACCATAATAGAAAATAATTTAAAACAATTTACTGATAAATTAAAGGAAAAAATATCATATGAAGAGGTAAAATTATATAATATTAACCAAATAAATACAAAGATTAAACCTTTACTTAATAAATCCTCAGATTTATTAACTGAAACCTATAATAATACAAATGCTATTTCTGACGATCTCATAAATGAAATAAAAAGATTAAGTTCCAAATTTAGTTTAAATTTGAATGAAGAAATTGAAAATCTTAATTTAGATTCTAATCCTATTAAAGAAAAATATAAAGAAATTGAAGAATTAATTGAACGGCTTCAAAAAGTCATCTCAGATTTCAGACAATTAAAATAAATAGAAATCATTCAATAAAACTTCTTTAATTTATATTAGAAAAATTCTAATGAAGATACTGAAGATATTTGTAGCTTATATTTAGGGATATTAGTGTTGAGTCTCTTTAATTGGTTTCTTTTTGCTATATTACTTAATATCCTACCAATTCTATCTACTCTAATATCAATTCCGTAATTTTCTTTCAAAACAGAATTAATTTTATAAGAAGAGAGTATAACTACTTCTGAAAGATTTTTTTCACATAGCTTTTCAATTGCTTGTTTCACTAATTTTAGGATTGTTTCTTTAGTAGGTTGATTCTCCATGTTCATATTAATATTATATTTGAAGGTTTTTAAAATTTTCATCTATAAAAATTGGTTTCTAACATTGAAAGCACTTTTATTAGTGAAATGAACTTATAAGCATACTAATTTATAAAAGAAAAAAATCATTTATATTAACTTAAATTAACGATTAGTAATCTAAATATTCTCTTTGCTATGAAATCTAAAAAGTTTTTATCCAGAATAAAAACAGTTTTAAAATCAATTTATCAGAAAGTTATTCTCAAAGAGATTTATTTAGAAGGAAAAGAGCCTCCAAAATCATATGCTTTTAGTAAGAAGTTTATAGGAATATATGCTATGTTTTTTTTAATTTCTTTAATACTTTTAATAGTTATGAATATATCAGATATTACTTTTTCGTCGCTTTTTGAGCAACTTTTTATTGTTGGAAATGTAATTGTTGCTTTATTCGTTTTTCTTTCTCTCTTATATAGTAGTGATAAGCTCAGAGTTTTTATTTTCGAAAAATATACCGGCATAAAACAGCTAATAATCTATTTGGGAGCAGGAATTGGATTTTATTTCATCTTCAGAATGCTTTTTTTATTTAAACTGAATCTAATGACTTATCTATCTTTTTTATCAACAATTTGGTTAATCTTATTAAGCACGAGGTTCTATATGTATTCTAGAAAGTTTGCAACGAAATTAGAAGCGAAATTTATAGCGAAATATTCGTTTACTAGACGCTTCTTAGCAGGAATCACGCCCCTTTTTATTTTAACTTTATTAATTGTACTAGCGTTATTTTATCGTGTTGTACTGGTGTTTATTTCTTTAGATTTTTTTGGGCCTTTTGATCCTCAGGGAGCAGTTGCGGTGTATCAAATAGAAATGCGATTAGTAATGCCATTGATTTACTTTAGCCTTATTATGACACTTTTATTTATTATTTTTGAGTTTATTTTTACCCGTAGAAAGGCAGAAACTAAAAGAGCTGGTTTATTTGATAACTACACATTTTCATTAATTGTATTTTTTATCTTTTTCTTTCAGATCTTCCAGATTACTATCTTTTTACTATTAAGACCAGAAACAATTAGCGCTTTAAAAGCTACAGTAGGTGCTACTAGCTCTACAGTATCATTTATTTTTATTTTTGAGTTTTTAATTTCTATGATTTTTCTCTATAGGGTTATAACAAAACTAGGTAGGTCCCTAGGTTGGCAAATATTTATATTTAAAAGAGATGGATTGATTCTACTAATACTGGGATGTGTCATTGCTCAAACTTTAACCCGCTTTAGCTTAGAAGCTCAAATTTCAAACCAAGAGGTAAGTATCGTTGGAAACTTCTTGATGTATGATAAATATATTATATCTATTATAATGATCATCTTTCTTGGAGCGACATTATTGGTTTATTATCTAAAACCTCAATCAACATCAATGTTCATTAGACTACAGAAAGAAACCGTTGATGAAGAACAAGAAAAATTAGAAATCATTTATAAACTATTAAAAAATGAATATATAAGAAGAGGTAAAGCTTACCCTATTGAAATTTTAGAACGCGAATTGATAAAAGCAACAAAACTTCCTAAAAATGCAATTTATTCCCATATTGATGAGTTAGTTGATAATTATATGGATATAGTTATAAGAAATATAAAAGATGATTATGGGATTATTCAAAAATTTATTGATTTTGTATCAATTACCGAAAAGTTTGATAAGAAAGAAATTGCTCAAAAAAAAGCAAAATCATACTTATCTCAGAGATTATATGAAACAATGACGAAAAAATCACCTGGGTTATTTAAACTAAATACAGATTTAGAATCAGATAAAGCGTCTGATCTCTTTATGTCTTCACTTACAGACACTTATAACAAAAAGTTAAAAGATGAGAGGATTAGAGAGAAAAAACAGCAAGAAACAGTTATATCTTTTACAAAAAAGGAAATTCCAGAATCTTTAAAACATTTAATTATTGATATATTAAAGAAAGAATATATATATCGGATAGAAAATAATGAGAAATATCCTAATTTTTATTTTCCTATTTCCGAAATAGCCTCAATAGTTCAAATGGAAACGAATGTTAGTCCAGGAGAACTTTATCCAATTCTAGAAAATTTAAATACAGAGGATATTGAATTAAAACTCTTAAAAAATGTTAATGAGCCAGAGGATAAAATTATTAGATTTTTTCCTATTGCAGATGAAAGCCTTATTTACTCATTAGCAAATTTTAGACCTAATGAATTTAACAAGATTAAAATTGAAATCATAAACCAATTTGTTAGATTTCTCAAAAGGAAGAAAAGTAAAGCAGGTATTTCAAAATTAAAAAAAGGAATAGGAAATAATACGGAGGAACAGCGTATATGGAATCATATCTTAAAAAATTTATATAATTATTATCCTCTTTATACTGAGATACAAGATAAGATTCAAGCTGGAGAAGGAATAGTTAAAGTTTTTAAAATATTCCCCAAAAAAGATATTGATATATTCATCGAATCCTAATTTTAACTATTTTTTGTTGAAAAATTTGAAGGAAAAATTCAAGAAAGATTCAATGTTTAAACTTTTATCTAAATCAACTAATTGAATTAAATTGGGTCTTAACAAAATTAAACAAAGTATTACAAGGACATTTTTGGGATTATCATCTTTCCAAATATTAGTTATGTTTAGAAGAGGATTATTTTATACCTATTTATCAATTTATATGAGAGAGTTTTTATTACTTTCTGTAACTGAAACTACGCTCTATGCTACATTGCCGATGATAATGAGTGTTATATTTCAAAATTTTGTGTGGGGACCGATATCAGATAAAATACAGCGACGACGGGTACTAATAATCTTAGGGGAAATTATAGCAGGTGGTGGTACTATTTTGGTTTGGGGTATTCACTCAATGTTCGTAAATTTCTATATTGCAGGTTACGTTGTAATTATTGGTTTATCATGCATTGAAATCTTCTGGAGTATGTCTAATATTGGATGGAGTGCCCTTATTAGTGATGTTTATTCACCAGAGGATAGAAATAGGATAATGGGGCAATTAACTAGTATTGGTGGACTTGGCCGTATGATAGGAATATTAATAGGAGGTTATCTCTATGATAGTGGTTTAGGATTTCGCAATGGCCCATTATTCTTTATAGCTTCATTTGTCATGTTTATATCAACAATTCCAATGTTATTCGCTCCAGAAGGAGGGATATATCAAATTAAATTTAAAAAAGATGAAAGAAATGAAAGTAATGGAAAAAATAACAATTATAAGATGGTTTTCATCGTTTTTATAACTGCTTTAATTTTTATAAATTTCGGAAGGAATAGTATTACTGTTCCTTATTCCCAATATCTAGTTTTAGAGAGTGGTTTTAATGTTGATGATGTTATGTTAAGTTATATTGCAAATACTCGCTCATTAGCAGTACTAATAATTGGTTTTACTACTGGTTTGCTAAGTAAAAAATTTAATCATTCTATTATACTTATTTTCGGTACAATTTTCGCTATAGTTGCTTTAATCATTACTGCTTTAACTTCAAGCTTATTCCTGATTTTTCTAGGTAGCTTTTTAATTGGAACTGCTGATGTCATAATTTTAGCGAGTTCATATACTATAGCTTCAAAATTGATACCTGAAAAAATACGAGCAAAAAAATTTGGAATGTATAATACAACCTTTTTCCTTTCATGGGGTCTAGCATGTACTTTAATAACAGGACCACTCATAGATTTTTTAGATTTTAAGGGATTAGGAGAAATTTTAGCATATCAAATCGCTTTTCTAGTTAGTGCACTAATAACTGGAATTGGACTATTAATATTTATAATATTAGAAATTTGGTTAAAAATTAAAAAAAATTAAAAATTTTATTTTTAAAAATTTATTCAACTATATTCATGGGCTTACCATGATGCTCAGGAATGGGTTGTGATCCACATGAGCTTCCCATCCAGCATACTAGTTGATCTCCTTCTTTATGCATGGGCTTACCGCAATGCATAGGAATTTCTTGTTCATGTCCACATTCTTCACACACTAATTTTCCCATATTTACATCAACTTCTTTTTTATTATTAATTTTTTCTTTAAGAGTATGAGTCTCATTTTCAGCTTTTATATACTTTTCGGGATTTAGCTTAAATTCTGTTACACAAGATTGATTGCAGAAATAATATTTAATTCCATTGTATTCGTATTCAATCCAATCTTCAGCTTTCCCTTTCATACCACACACTGGATCTATTACAAGATATTCTTCAATTATACTTTTCTGCATTAGTTTGGGATCTATATGGTTAAAGTCTTTGTACTTTTCGGGATCACGTTTAAATTCTGATTCACATGAAGCACTACAAAAATAAAATGTTTCTCCTTTATACTTATATTCAATCGAATGGCTTGGAATGACCTGCATACCACATATCGGATCTATTACTTTTTCTTCACGCAGTGATCTTTCTTCTTCAAGTTGTTGCTCTGTTTTGGGTTCAAACCTTTTAAGGAAAAGCGCATTGGTTACGACTGAAACAGAACTAGTTGCCATAAAAACTGCTGCTAAATATGGAGGTAAAAAAAATCCAGTTAAACTATATAACAACCCAGCTGCAAGTGGTATTCCAATAACATTATAAATAAAAGCCCAAAATAGATTTGTTATCATTTTTTTGTAAGTTTTTTTAGAAAGATTAATCGCAGATACGACATTTCTTACATCTCCCCTCATAAGGACGATATCAGCAGTCTCAATAGCGATATCAGTTCCAGATCCTATAGCTATTCCTACATCTGCTTGAGCCAATGCAGGAGCATCGTTTATACCATCACCCACCATTCCAACAATTTTATGATCTCCGGATTCTTGTAATTCCTGAATAGTTAGAGCTTTTTCATTAGGTAAAACTTCTGATAATATATGTTGTTCATCGATTTTTAGCTCTTTTCCAATACTTAATGCGGTTTGCTTATTATCACCTGTTAACATATAAATATCTAAGCCAATTTCTCGTAATTTATCTAAAGCATATGGAGTTTGGTCTTTTATTTTGTCAGAAATTCCAATTATCCCTCTAACAGCATTATCAATACTTACTAAAATTGTAGTTACACCTTGTTGCTGATATTCATAAAATTTAACCTCATAATCTTTAATTGTAATGCCATTATCTACCATTAATTTATCATTTCCAATCAGAATTGTTTTTCCTTTAATAATTGTCTTAATTCCCTTCCCCGGAATTGCATCAAATTCTATTGGTGATTCAAGAGTTAAACCTCTTTGATTTGCCTCTTCGATTATAGCACGTCCTAAAGGATGTTCAGAACCCATTTCTGCGCTTCCAGCATAAAATAATAAATCATTATCACTATAGCCCGAAACATTTAATTCTTTTTCAGAAAAAATTATTGAAACTTTCGGTTTACCTATGGTTAGAGTACCTGTCTTATCAAATACTATTGTATTAATAGAATTAATTGATTCTAGAGAATCGCCTCCTTTGATTAAGAGACCACTCTCAGCACCTTTTCCTGTGCCAACCATTACTGCTGTCGGAATCGCAAGCCCTAAAGCACATGGACATGCAATAACTACTACTGAAGTAAACACTAGTAATGATGTTTCGAGTCTGGTAGTTTGAAGTGCCGGAAATATCTGAGTTCCAATAAAATACCAATAAATAAATGAGCTGATCGCTATTATAATAACAATAGGTACAAAATAATTACTAACCTTGTCAGCCAATTGCTGTTTGGCTGCTTTTCTACTTTGAGCCTGTTTTACAAAATCAATAATTTGAAATAATAATGAATCTTTACCTATTTTCTCAGTTACTATATGAATTAATCCAGTTTGATTTACTGTTGCCCCAATTACTTCACTATCAATTTCTTTTTTAACATATTTACTTTCACCTGTTATCATTGACTCATCTACTTTAGTTTTTCCTTTAATTACTTTTCCATCTACAGGGATTTTTTCACCAGGTCTTACTACTAAGATATCTCCTACTTCAATTTCTTCTATAGGAATTTCTATTTCTTCGTTTCCTTTTAGGATAGTTGCGGTTTTTGGCTGCAAGCCGATTAGTTTTTTTATTGCTTCTGAGGTTTGTCCCTTAGTTTTATGTTCAAGGTATTTCCCAACAAGTAAGAAAGAAATTATCATACTCATTGCTTCGTAAAATGTTTTTCCTGATATAACAAAGGTTGTTAAGATAGAATAGATAAGTGCAGTTGTGGTACCTAAAGCAATTAATACATCCATATTTGTAGATTTATTTTTCAAAGATTTATAGGCTCCAATTAAAAAGAAAGAGCCAGAAATTAAATAATTAGCAATTGCGAGAAAAAAAAGGATTAAATTCTTTTCAAATGATGCTGCTACAAACCAACTAATAGGGGTAATGATTATTGAAAATACTAGAGAAATCAACATAATTCGTAAGCGATATCTCATTTCTTTCTTATGTTTTATAATTTCCATGTCCATGGCCCCAGCAGATTTTTCGATATTATAGCCTAATTGTTTTATTTTAGAATACACTTCATTTTCATCGATTTTTAATTCATTAAATTCAATGAACATTTTAGAAGCTTTATAATTCCCTCTGATATCATATATTCCTTTGATTTGCTTTATGTCATTAATGAAATTTTCAAATTCACCTTCAGAAAGCTCATCTAAAACCTTTAAATCGATTTTAGCTAATGATGCCTTATATCCAAGATCCCGAATTGCATCTTTAAAAGCAGTAAAATCAATAGTTTTTGAATCATAATCAACTGTTGCTTCTTCATTTGCAAAATTAACTACTGCTTTATTAACTCCTTTAAGACTATTTAACTTAGTTTCGATCTTTAAAGCACAATTAGCACATGTCATTCCACCTAGTTTAATATTTATATTTTCTTTAGTTTCTGCCATGAAAAATCACCTATTTCTCATACTTTTTATTACTAAAAATGATAATTATATCTTTTGTTTATATTTTGTAAATCTTCTCAAGGTAGTGCATTTTTAATTGAAATATTATATGACTTCAAACTTTGAAAAAATAAAATCATATTTCTTCTCCACAATAAGGGCAAAATTTCATTGAAATTTTATCCAATTTCTGTCCACAATTATGACAATAATTTGCGTATCTTGAATTAATTTCCTCAGTATTAGCAAAACTAGGAATTGATTTACTATTCTCATATTTTTCGTTTTCTAGTCGACTCTTTGAAGTGGAATGATTATTATGATGAAAGAAATAGTATAATAAGATAATTATTGATAAAAGAATAACTACTATTCCTAAAATTATGTAAAACCAGTTTCCAAATTCCATATCCCTCATGTGATGTCCGTTAAAGTCGTATTCATGAAAAATCGTTTAACCACCTTGATTTAAAATATATAATTACATGATATATACTGGATGATATATATTTAAAGGTATCTATTACAAAATATATACAAGATTTTTATATTATATTTAATCATTCATTACCTGTCCTAATTGGTGATTTTTTTTATGAAAAAGGATAAAATTAATGATGAAATCAAAGTCCAAAGCTTATCAAGATTTTTTATATTAATGTTGCTAAAATCAGAAGAATCCATTACAGGATATTCTATTTTAAAACGACTTGATAAAGATTTACATACAACTGCCAGCCCTACTTATGTCTATGATTTTTTAAAAAATTTAAAGGAAGAGGGATATATTGAGGATCTACCAACCCCAAAATCAAAAAGATCTAAAGGTTATAAGTTAACTACTTCAGGGATTGCTTTTACTGATAGAATTTTTTCTAGATTTGATAACTTAATTGAAGTAGCAATCCAATCAAAATTGAAAATATGTGCGAGCTGTGGAGTGAAACTTTACAGAGATTTTCACGTAGAAACTATTCATGGAAAAGAAATGAATTTTTGCTGTATTCATTGTGCAAAAGCGTACCTAGATTCTCACCATAAAACCTGATTTCATTATAGCTATTAAATCAAACTTCATATTTTTGAAAAACTCGTAAAGAAAACTTGTTTATTTGTTTTTTCGTTCCCTATATTTCTTAATTGCATCATGTAAAGCATCAGCAGCTAAATTACTACAATGCATCTTTATAGGGGGGAGACCGTCCAATGAATCCGCAACGTCATTTCTAGTAATCTTAATTGCCTCATCTAAGGTTTTACCTTTTGCTAACTCAGTTATCATCGAGGAGGTCGCTATTGCTGCTGCACATCCAAACGTTTGAAAAGATATATTATCTAATATTTCTTCTCCATTTTCTTCTTTAACTTTAATATAAATATACATTAAATCTCCACAAACTGGATTACCATACTCACCTACAGCATCAGCATCTTTCATTTCTCCCATATTTCGAGGATTTCTGAAATGATCCATCACTTTTTCGGAGTAAATGTTGAATCAACTCGAGAATTATTAATTTAATATCTAATTAAGAATTATTAAACTAACTTTTTAATAGTTATTCTTAGATGTAAAAAGTCTAGTTTAATATTGTAAGTCTTCTCTTTTTTGGTAAAGACACTTTTTCAACGCCAAGTTCTTTAACATAATCTACTATATCAATTAACTTTTTGGCAGATTGATGAAAAAAGCAAACTTCCTTTGGTTCAAGAGTTTTTATCATTTCAGTTAATTGATTCTTGTCAGCATGTAATTTTATCTTGAGAGAAGGAACAAAGGTATTGATTAAAAATGCTCGAAATGGCACCTTCCACGTCTCTGAGAATAGAATTTCATCACTTCCCTCGATGAGGTCCTCACCAGGCTTTTCATTGATTGATCCTGCAAGAAATACTAGATTATGCGGATTACGTCCAATTACGTTGATAATATTTCTAATGATACCATATGAAAGATCTGGAGGATGTGAAATAATAATATTATTCTTTTTCCTTAAAAAATCTAAATCGTCAAGATCGAACCATCTAAACTTAATGCTATTAAATGGGTTTGCTTTTTCACGAATTAAATTTGATATTGGTCCATATATATACTCATATCTATGGTTAATTACCTGAATATTTTTCCGAACCATCATATCTACGTAAATATTTGGACGTTTCTTGAAACCTTTTCTTAATTGTAATTTCCTAAAATATCTCCAAAAGATCAACATAAAAGTAATAGCTAAACTTGATGGATCCGCACCAATTAGGACATTATCCTCATACTCTGCTTTTTGCTCTAAAAATAGAATAAGACTATGAAATTGATCAGATAAATTACCATAATCTTCATTAGCACTAGTTCCATCAATTAGGAGATAATCAATAGGACGTGAGATTTGTCCCAAAAATCTTCTTGTCCCTGTAAACGGAGTTATATCATGATATGTATAATCTCCAGTATATAAAAATCTAAAATCTTTTACTTTTGCAAGAAGCATCAAGGCACCAGGCATATGACCTGCATGATAAAAAGATAGATAACATTCTTTTTCCTTAAACTTTATTTTTGTCCCATTTTCCACGTAAATGACATTTCTTACAACATTTTGGTATTCTTCTTCTTCAATCTCTTCATGAGATTCTTGTTTTAGAAAATTCGAATCTCTAAGTAGATACAAATCTAAAGTAATTCTCGAACATAAAATTGGAATGTCAGGATACATCCTAATTAATTCCTTTAAACCAGAAACATGATCATAGTGACTATGAGAAAGGAAGATCGCATCGATTTTTGGTTCATTTATAATGATATTTTTTTCATTTTCAAAATTCTTTAATTCAATGGAGTTTTCTTCAGGTAAAATACTATCTGCAATTTCATTTTCTGAGTTTTTTCTTACTTCTTCATTTATAATCTCAGGTAGTTTTTGTAAATAATATTCGATATGTCTTATATCTCCTTCAATTTCTTCTTCTTCATTTGGCTCTGTTAGTCCACAATCCAACAGAATATTTAAGTTCCCTAAACCTAGGATATGACAATTATGATTTGGTTTTAGTACTATCGGATAAATTGTTATTCGAGCATTATTCAAATTAACTGGACCATTTATAAGAGATATTTTATCAAAATATGTTTCATCATACTTTTTCTCTATTTTATCAATAGCAATCGAGATTTCACTATCACCGACCGGAATTCCTGTTATGTAAAAATACCAACCATAATTTCTTACAATTTCCTCAAGATTTTCATACATGATATCTGCGATCAGTGATTTGATGACAATAACTCTTTCTTTTTGATAATAAATTATTTTTTTAATAGATTTCTTCTCTTTATGAGGAATTTTGTCATTACTGACAAAAAAGTCATCTAAAACATCATTAATAGGACATTGATCTATCTTATTAGATTCTATAAGCTTTTTATAATGAAAATATTCTTTTGTATTATAGAGAGAACGCATATTACGCTTTTCTTTAATGATAACGGAATTATCATCATACTGGTAAGTATTAGTGCTGATTGTCAGTTCTTCTTTTTTTAATTCTCTTTTTTTTTCCTTTTGTTTCTTTTCTGATTTTGTAATATAGAAAAACCAACCATAAGTCTGGGTTAGTTTGTCTCGATTATATAAGATATCCTTTCCAAATTTAGTAATAATTATTATAATCCGATCTTTTTTAGAATAAATAATCTTAGAAATAGATCTTTTAGTTTTCTTAGAAATTATATTATTTCTTAAAAATAGATGTTCTAAAACTTCCCTTATTGGCTTTTGGGGAATGTTTTTTTGTTTCATGAAATTTAATTTATCTTGGTATGATCTGATTTTAAAAGAAGGGTCTAATTCTTCTTTTTCTTTTAGGATGATAGTTTTATCGGAAAATTTAAATTCCTCATCCATCATTAAATAAAACAAATTATCTTACCAAAAAATACTTACGATTTTTCGTATATATAACACACATTATTTTTTTGAATAATTTATCAATAGAAATAAAAAAAATTTATAAAAACGAGTCATTATCGTTTCTCTATTTAAACCTTGCGTCTTCTGAATAAATACCAACGAGTCTTTTGTTTTTGAGGAAAATTTCCGCCCCTTACTGATTGTACTTGCTCTACAGAAACAAAAATTTTTGGGTTAATATTCCTTATAATAGTTAGTACTTTACGTAGATTTTTACGTTTAATAATTAATACTACTATTTTTACGAATCCCTTAGATCCTTCCGCTGTCATTGTAGTTAAACCATATCCTTGTTCTTTTAGTGTATTAATCAAGATATCTGGATTTTCTTTTATAATTAGTTGAAGGCTCAATAAACCTAATGAAATTTTATTTTCTAATAATAAGCCTACGTAATTGCCCATAGCAAATCCTCCCGCATATGCTATATAATATACAAAATTAGTTAAATCACTGAAAATTTGTCCAATTGCTAATAACCAGATAAGTATTTCAAAAAATCCTACTATTGGAGCCAATTTCTTTCGACCTTGTGATATAAATACAATTCTCAATGTTCCTAAAGTCACGTCTGCAACTCTCGCAAAAAAAATAAGAATAGGGAGAATTATTAAAGAGAATATTGGGTTTTCAAATAAAAACAGCATTTTTATATCTTAAGTCAATTTTTTAGAGATAACTTATTAAATTGGAGAAGTTAAAAATTACTTTTTAAAAAAAAAGCTAGAGTTAGGTTTATTTATGCATTTTGATATTTTTTAAAATATTTTTTAATTCATGAGTAGAATAACCTTTTCTTTCTAACTCAGTAATAACATTCGGATATTCAAGAGCTCCAATAAGATCTTTTTGATTTTCTTTTGAAATTTCAATTCCTATATCTTGTAATAAAAAATCCTTGTCATAAACAACATAATTAAGTTCCATAAATCTAGGTGATATGAATTTTTCAATTCTTTTACTAAATTTAGGAGATATTGAAGGAGCTACAGACATAAGATCTATACTTTCGGCGAGTGCGATAATCTGATTTTTATTTACTCTTATAATACCATATTCCTTTCCCTTTTCCTTATATTCATCTTTTATAAAAAAAG
>JBHLKA010000033.1:0-23229 GCA_048887145.1 Candidatus Hodarchaeota archaeon | reverse complement strand
GCAAAACACTTTATTCTCAATGAATTGGGTAAAGGAGATATTTTTATTCGAGATGGATCATTACAAACTGGTTATCCTAAAGAGATTAAATTAGCTAATGAAGTTTATTCCGCAGGGATTCATAAAAATGTTTATATCACAGGACTTTCAAAATCGTGCCGTTTATTAAACCAAAGTGGAAATTCATTAAATTTTTATATAAATTTAATCGGAAATTCTAAATTTCCTAGTGATTCATGGTATTTTTACCCGATTAAAAAAATTACACGCATTGATAATCAAGCAGATCTGTTCTTTGTCAAATTTAATAAGGATTCGCCTTATTCTTTTCGATTTGATATTTATATTGAACAATCTAACAATTTAGGTAAACAAGAAAGAGAAATTATATTATCCAATATTGCAAATAATTCAAATGATCCTACTTTTTTAGGTTATCCCTATGGTCTAATAAAAGTAGACCAATTAGCAAGAATCTCAAAAAAGGAGGTAGAATCTTATAAAATACAATTATTAATTGAATTTGATAGAGATATTTTCAATAAATTCATATTACCACGTCTACGTTCAATAGACGCTCATGACATCTTAAATAAAATTAGAAAATGAGAAATTATTATTATGACCAATTTAGGAAAAAAAATCGGAAGTTTTGTTTCTGGTTCTTTTGTTAGACTTATATTAAGACAAAAATCTGATGAAGAATTTGAATTAGGGCAATTATTCGTAGCTGGAAAAAATCAGTTTGATTATTCGATTTACCAAATTAAGGATCTTTACTATGGTAGCCAAATTCCAGACACCTCTTTAGAATTAATTGCTGGATACGGTTTAGAGAGAGAAGGAGCGGATCTTAAGATATATGAGCCAGAGTTGAGAAATTATGTTTTAGCATTAGCAAAACCTTTAATAAAAGTTAGAGATAATGGATTATATTTACCAAAAAAACTCCCTCAATTCTTTGGAGATTTATTTGAAATTAGAGAAGAGCATTTACATTTTTTTAAAGAAATGAGTATTGAGGATCCAATTACTTTAGGAAAAGTTCGATCTGGGTCTAAAACATTAGATATAGATGTTAATGTTAGTGCTTCTGAAATCCTACGACATCATGTCTTAATACCTGCAACTACTGGGAGAGGTAAATCAAATTTAGTCAAGGTTATTCTCTATAATATCATTGAAAATGATTCCTGTGGAAAATTAGTATTTGATCCCCATAATGAGTATTATGGGACTCCAAAGGTGAAGGGCCTTAAGGATCATCCAAAAAGTTCTGAATATGTAATATATTATACATTAAGAGACATTTCTGGGAAATTAGATTTAAAATTCAATGTTCAATATCTATATCCAAGCCATGTTTTAGGTAGTATAGATATTTCTCAACCTCAAAGTGATGCATTAATAACTTATTTTAGGAAGTTCAAAAAAGAATGGATAAAAAAAATTTTTGATGAGGATATTAAATATGAAAAATTTGGCATAAAAGACACTACAATCGATGTCTTAAGAAGAAAGTTAACTCTTTTATTAGATTTTGATTTTGATGATGATGGAAATATAATTGAAAAAGGGATTTTCTCTTTAAGCGGTTTTGAATCCACAATTGAAGATATTATAAATTTTTTAATTGATGGAAAGACAGTAATTATTGATAGTTCGTTGTTTTCAGGAAATGAAGAAATTTTTATTGCTACTATTATTGTTGAGAGTATTTTTAATCGATATAAGAATTATAAATTCAATGATAAATTAGAAGATAAACCTGTTATAACTATTGTGCTTGAAGAAGCTCCGCGAGTTATTGGTATCAAGGCAATGGAAGTTAAAGAAAATGTTTTTGGCAAAATAGCAAGAGAGGGAAGGAAATTTAAGATTGGTTTAATTGGAATTACTCAATTACCCAGTCTAATACCTAGAGAAATTCTTGCCAATATGAATACTAAAATAATACTTGGTAATGAAATGGGACCAGAGCGACGAACGTTAATAGAAAGCTCTGCTCAAGATTTGTCGGATGATAGCCAAACTATTGCAAGTTTAGACATCGGTGAAGCTATTATTACCTCCAATTTTACCAAATTTGCAATTCCAATAATAATTCCACTATTCGATGATTTGATAAAAACTAGTATAAAGCCTGAAAAAAAGATAAAGAAAGTATCACCTGGATTCTTATAGATATTTATTTTTCTTTATATAGAAAAAAATATTATTTAAGTTAGTGCCTATGAAAGTAAAATTTGCTCATTTAGCTGATTGCCACCTAGGTGCTTGGAGAAATGAAAAACTAAATAATATGGGATATAAGGCTTTTGAAACCGCAATTAATAAAATAATTGAAGAAAAAGTTGATTTTGTAATAATTAGTGGAGATTTATTCGATGTTAGTAATCCTAAAGTAGAAGTTATAGACCTAGCAGTTAAGGGATTAAAAAAATTAAGAGACTGGGAAATTCCCACATATGGCGTTATGGGATCTCATGATTTTTCTCCTTCAAATAAATCAATGCTTAGACCCTTAATAACAGCAGGATTATTTAATAATGTTTCTCAGGGAGAAAAGCTAGAAGATAATTTAATACTTAATTTTACTTTAGATACGAAAACTAATATCAAACTAACTGGATTAAGAGCAAGAAAGCGTAGCTTAGAAATTCAAGATTATAAACTATTAGACAAAAAGAATCTAGAAGACGAAAAAGGTATTAAAATATTCATCTTACACACGATGTTAAATGAATTAAAACCGATTGAATTTAAAGATATGTTATCTGCTCCTAAATCCCTATTGCCATCTAATTTTCATTATTATGCTGGAGGACATCTTCATAAGACTATTCCCGAAGAATTAAGGAAAGAAAATACTATTATTAAGATTTCAGAAAAAACTAAAATTATCTATCCTGGAGCATTAACTCCTACTAATTTTAGAGAACTAGAAAAATACAAATATGGTGGATTTTGCCTTATTTCTGGAGACATAAATCATGAAACTCAAGAAGCTGATTTTAATGTCAAATTTGTTCCCTTAAAAATTAGAGAAATAATTAGTATCAACTTTAATTGTGATAATAAAACTTCACTACAAGTAAAAAATATGTTGAGAGAAAAGATAGATAATCTAAATGTGAAAGAAAAAATTGTTACTCTACGTATTTATGGAACTTTATCATCTGGTAAACCGCATGAAATTAAAACTAATGAACTTATTCAATTACTCAAACAAAAAGAGGCCTATGAAGTTTTAATTAATAAAGTAGCGCTTTCCTCTAAGGAATATACATCTATTCGGGTTCCTCTTGGAAAAACTAATGAAGAAATAGAAAACACGCTTATTCATGAACATATTCAAAAAATAAATATTAAAAACATCAATAAAAAAGATTTAGAAAATAAAATCCATAACTTATTATCAATTTTAGGTGAGGAAAGAGATGAAGGAGCTAAAGTAAAAGACTATAATGAGGAACTAATTACTAATTTTAAAAAGATTTTTCAATTAAGTAAGGAGGGAAATAACTAAAATGATTATTGAATCTGTAAAACTTAAGAATATCAGAAGCATAAAAAACTTAGAATTAACGTTTCCTCCTTCAACAATGCTCTTCTATGGAGATATTGGAAGCGGTAAATCTTCTGTTTTAAAAGCAATAGAGTTTGGATTATTTGGGACTTTAACCGCAGCAGATTTAAGTGGTGATTCGTTATTGAGAAGAGGGGAAAATAAAGGATTTGTAGAATTAACTTTTTCAATTGACAATGAGAAATACACCGTCAAACGGAATTTGAAGAGAACGGAGAAAAATCAAAAGAGTATTATTTCTCAAGAAGTAGGATCGATTATTGAATATCAAGATAATAATGCTTCAGAAATATCCTATGCACCTACTGATCTGAGAAGGAAAATATTGAAGTTGCTAAACTACTCAACAACTCGTTACGAAAAAGCCCAAAAAATTCCTTTATTCCGATATACTGTATATACACCTCAAGAACAGGTAAAAGAAATACTTCAAGCAAGACCAGAAGAGAGATTTGAAATCTTAAAAGAAGTTTTTGGCATAGAAAAATATGAGATAGCTCTTAAAAATGTCAGCATTTTAAATGATTATCTTTACAACAGTATAAAAGAAACCAAAATATATCTAGACACTCTTGGGCAACCAGAATTATTGATTCTTGAAAAAGAAAAGGAAATTGATGAGCAAAAGGAGAAAATTAAGGAAATCGTAAATATGGTTAATGATAAAGAAAAACAAATTGAACTAGAGGAACTAAATTCTGATACAATCCAATCAGAATTAAATGATTATTCTAAAAAAATAATAAAAATAGATAATTATCAACATACTATTGATGAAGCTAATCTCTCTAAAGAAAAAAATGACGAATCTTTACAAAGTTTGAAAAATGAAATTTTAAATTCAGAAGCAGAAATAAAAAGCTTACCGACCATAAAACTTGAAAGTGAATTTACAGAAGTACAACTTGAAAGTCAAATTAGAAATATTCGAAAGAGACAATCGGAAAAAGAGAAGGAAAAAGTAATTTTAGATGAAAAGGTAAATAATATCAATAAACTTCTTAAAGAAGGAAAATGCTCCTTATGTGGACAGGAAATACATGAAAAAGAGAGGTTTAATTCTGAACTTAAAGAAATAATTGAAAAGATAGTCCAATTTTCAAAAGAAATTGAAGATTTTAATTCTAATATTAGTAAATTTGAATCTTATTTAAAAAATTTAAGAGATTTTACTATTATTCAATCAAAAAAGGAATCTTTGACTAAAATAATGGAGGAAAAGAGAAAGAGAGAAGCCAAATTAAAGGAAATAATTAATCAGTTAACAAGTAAAATTGAAATTAATCAAGAACAAATAAAATCAATTCTAAAAAAATATGAGATAACAGATTTAAAAAAATTTAGAGAATTTGAAAATAAGTTAAATTCTCAATTGGTATCTCAAAAGGCACTCTTAAGGAACTTGAAATCAGAAAAATCTGAAATTGAAAAAAAATTAATTACTGAACAAGCTAAGTTAAAATTATTACATTCTGAGATAGAAACATTAACTAAAACTCTAAAAAAGATAAAGACTCTTAAAGATAAACTTGAATATTTAACTAACTTAAGAAGTTGGATTACTAATGAATTTCAAATTCTTATAAGAGACATTGAAAGGGAAATAACTTCGGCTAGTGCACGACAGTTTAACGAATACTTCAAAGAGTGGTTTAGAATCCTTGTTGAGGAGGAAAATATTGAAGTAGAAATTAGATTGGATGATTTTGAACCAATTGTAGTGATAAATGGATATAATTCACCATTTAGAGATTTATCCGGAGGCGAGAAAAGTGCTTTATCTCTGGCATATAGACTAGCATTAGATAAAATTATCAATGAAAGATATCAGGAAGTAAAAACAAAGGATTTACTTATTTTAGATGAACCTACTGATGGTTTTAGCCAAGAACAAATAAATAAAATGCAAGATATATTTGAAAAACTCAATACAACTCAAATGTTTATCATATCTCATGATAGAAATCTTGATTCATTCGTAACAGATATCTATAACTTCCAAAAGATTAACCATCAAACAAAAGTGAAAAGGGAACAAGTTTAATATATTTTTCCTGCTCCTCCATGAGTTAGAGTTTCTCCTAAAGCTAAACGTACAAGATTACTCAATATATATGGTTCCATCCCTTGGGTTTTAGCTCTGGTCCTAAGATTAAGGACGCATAATGGACACAGAAAAAGAAAAGCATCAGCGCCACTTTCTTTCGCATCCAATATATTTTTCATCTTCCACTCATTCACATCTTCCTTTGATTTATTAGTCATTGATGTAATAACACCAGAACAACAGAGTGCATTATCTCTATCATATTTCCTATCTACTCTTTCAACTCCAATTAATTCAAGAAGCTCATCTAACACGCTTTGTTTATCAAAACTATATCTTGATGCACATGGTTGCTGATAAGCAATTTTGAGATCTAATTTTTTTATACGATCTTCATTTTCAATAACATAATCTCTTAAATATTCAATAATATGGATTGGTTTAAATGGTAATTGTATGTTAAATTCTTTTACTTTGCTTGTTAACATTGCATAGCAATCATCATGGTATAATATTATCTCTCTTGCACCAGTTTTAGCAAGATTATCTACAAAATTTTGAGCATTCTTTTCTACCATACTGGGTTTTCCTCCATGAATCCATCCAAAATAACAGAAATATTCTCCCCCTTTTAGGATTGTTAACCCCTTAAATAGCTGACCTTTCATAACTCCGGGTAATATATCACCAACAGTGCATAAACTTAAAGTTGGTTTATTAGGATCACCTTTTATCACCATGGATGGCATTCGGGAAGCCATTTTCATCATATCTAACCAATCAGCTGTGACACTAAAAGTACCCGTTTCTTCTTGTCTTTGATTAATTAAATCGAAAGGATTTGCTCCTTCAGGACAAAACATATTACAAGCAGCACACGTAATACACTCTGAAGTTACGGGAGATTGATTTCCACTTATTAATTTTTCAAATTCAATTTTCGCTTTCTCTTCTGAGTATGATAAATAAGGACATTTTACTAAACATTTACCGCAGATTGTACATTTTTCTTTATAAAACATAACTTATCATTAAGGATTTTTTTAATTTAAGATTTAAATACTTCATTTATTATGAAATTATTGTTTTTTTGGACTAAATCTAAAAAATTACCACTAAACCCTCACTCGCTATATTTAAATACTGGAAGACCATGATCAAATTAGAAATCATTTGAAATTCAATTCTAGGGGATAATTGAGTTATGGATAGTATTTGGGGCTATTTACTTTTTGTCGGAATAATCCTCATATTAATTTTTATATTAATTTATTATAGAAAAAAAAAAGTAAAAAAGAATAAGAAACCTCGAAAAGAAGACTCAACGTCAAAATTTAAAAGTCTTGATGGCCATATTGTAAGATCTAAAGGTGAATTAATCATTGATAATTATTTATATATTCTTGGTTTTGATCATATCTATGAAAAGAAAATAAAGATCTTGAAAAAAAGTGTCAAATGTGACTGGTATTTACCTGATTATGATATTTATATTGAGTATTGGGGCTTCCATGGGAAAAGTTATTTGAAAAGAAAGAAGGAAAAAATAAATTTATATAAAGAAGCTAAATTAAAGTTAATTTCCATAGAGAATTATATGTTTACAGATATTTATACTAATTTAAATAAAAATTTAAAACGTTACATCAATATTAAGAGATTTCAATATCCAAATGGTTTGAAAAGGTATTGTTTTAATTGTGGAATCGTTTTGGATGATAGATTCTAATTTTTACTTCAAGTAATCCTCAATATGATTGAATACTTTCTCAAGGATTTCTAGATTAGGTAAAAATGTTAACCTAATATGATCTTTTCCAAATTCTCCAAATCCAGAACCAAAAACGGTACAAACTCCTTTTTCTTTAAGTAAACCGATAGCAAATTCTTTATCATCTTTCCATTTGTCGAATTCCTGAAATTCTATTTTAGGAAATAAATAAAATGCGCCACTAGCATTAACACAATTAATTCCTTCAATTTGTTTTAATCTTTTATATGAATAATCACGCCGTTCTCTTAACTTTTTAACCATTTCGCGTGTATGGTTACTTTTTGTTTTAAAAATCTCAATGGCGGCATATTGGGCTATAGTACTAGCAGAAAGACGAGCTCTAGCCATTTTAGCAATTCCCTCTTTTAATTCAGATAATTTATTTTCTGGATCATGAAAGTAAATATAACCCAATCTCCACCCAGTCATGAGATGTGCTTTAGAAAAACCATTCATACCAATTATTGGTACATCTTTACTTAGAGAAGCTGGACATACAAAATCCCTTTCATAAGTTATTTGCTCATAAATTTCATCAGATAAAATAGGTAAGTTAAATTCACCTGCTAAATCAATGATTTCTTTTACTTTTTTCTCACTATATAGCACTCCAGTAGGATTATTTGGAGAACATATTAAAATACCTTTAGTCTTTTGATTAATTTTCTTTCTTAAGTCGTCTATATTAGGATCCCAATCATCATTCTCATCTAATTCATACTCTACTGGTATTCCATCATAAAATTTCGTATTATTAATATATAAAGGATAGGTTGGACCAGGTAAAAGAAACTCATCATTTTTTTCAATTAATGCTGCTAATAGAAAATATATTGCTTCCGTTACGCCTGTAGTAATAATAATACTGTCACTATTTACTTCATGATTGTGCCTATTAGTTAGATATTTACTAATTTCTTCTCTTAATTCTAAAACACCTAAAGAATCAGCATAAAAATTCTTACCATCTAAACTAACATTTGCAAGCGCTTTAGAAATAAAATCTGGAGTTTTAAAATCATATATTACCGGATCTCCTATATTTAGAGAAAGAACCTCTTTCCCGCTTTTTTTAACTTCATTTGCGATTACAGCAATATCCCTTATTGCATATTCAATATCATTTACTCTCCGAGAAACCATTAAAATTCAACTTTACTATTACGTTAATTATTTTGCAGTAAATATATTCTAAAATTAAATAAGTTTATTGTTGGGTTTAATTTAGAAATTATAACTTGACTTGCTAAAAAAAGAGGATATTCTAAAATTGAAATTCTCGATTTCTTAATTTTGATACTAAATGGCCTCTGCTGAGGAGTTGAATTCCAAATTGAGTAGAATAATCTCGGGCAAAATCGGTTGCGATATTACAAACCATAATGCCGCCTTCAATTTCAGGAACATCAATACAAGCCTTATGAAGTTGCCTTAACTGGGTTATGGAGATTTCCCTTTTCCAATCACGAATGAATATTCCGTACTTTCCGTATTTTCCGTTATCTACAACAGCACTAAAATCCCATAATTTTCCTGATTGTCCTTTTAACTTTTGAGGGTTATTTATATACTTATATTTTTCAGAGAATACTTTCTCTGCTAATTCAGCTAAAGGGATATCTCCTAATATCATGAAATCACGAAATTTTTTACTTAAATAGATCGTTTATGTACTATTTAAATGTTATTTGTATAATTCTCGCAAACCATCATAAAAATATGTAATATGCCCATAATATGCACGTATATAACAAAACTAAAATGAATTAAACCATATCATTCACGAGTTTAGAACTTCTAAATAATTTAAACAGGGGATATTCACCACTACCATCAGGTCCCTCTTGTTTTACAAAGTTAGAAAGATTAAGTTGTAAGTATAAAATTAATTGATCTGCAATTATATTACAAATAGAATTGCATTCTAGGAAGTTACTTGGAAGATATTGGCATTCTTTATTATGTTTAAGGCAAAATTTTTTCATTTGTAAGGAAAAGCCTTCAGCTAGGAGAATATCAAATCTCTCCCATTTATCTATAATTCCTCCTAACTTACTTGGTGCAGTAGCCCTTATTGATTGCTTCAAACTTTTTTGATTTTCAAACTTATTACCTAAGCGTTTTTCAATTTCTTTTATTTCTTTCTTAGCTTCAATTTTGCATAGGAAATTATACTTTTCTAATAGCCTTTCCGCTTTTATGGCATTTAAAGGAGCTACAATCTCCCAACCTGATTGGTTCTTACAACTAATCAACTTCTTTTCGGGATTTGAAAAATTAGTTGGGTATATCCAGCATTGAGGTGGCTTTATTCCTGAAGTATGAACTTTACATCCATTTAATTTTTTATCGAATAAAAAGCATTTTCCAGTTTTATCATCAAATCTTAATACAAATGAGAAAACATTACTTCTAATAAAATCGTCCTTAGTTGCATAATTTCTTTTAATGTATTCATCTGCTAACACTTTAGGAACATCAATTTTTATAGAACAACAAGCACCAGAGCAATTATTAGGATTAGTACAATCAGGTCCCTTAATGGCAGATATCATTAATTTATTAAAAGATTCGATAACATACCAGAAAAAATTATTGTTTTGTGTCTCCAAATTAATATAATAATCATAATAAAATATTAAAAGATCATTATTTCCTAAAATTTATATTTAGAAATTCAATCTTTTTATTATTTGGCAATCATTACTATCAAAAAATATCCGGTTTTTGAAATGTCTGATTTAATTATTATAGATATTACTGAAAACGAGAAAATAGTACTAGATAATTATCTAAACTTAAAGGAAATTAAAGGTAATGGAAAGTTATCAGTAAAAAATCCGTCAAATAAAAGTAGGCTATGGAATTTAATGTGTGATTTAAAGGAAATTGTTAATACGACAATAGATTCAAGAGAACTTAATGTTGGAATACTTAATCCCTCACAAGAATATAATAAAAATTATGAGATACAAAATTTAAAAAAACCTTCATTAATTGTTAATGAAGAAGTTGATACACAGAGAGATATTAATTATAAATTAAACAATGTTTTTCTTTTTGAAACTGATAATAAAATTAGTATAAAAATTACATTAACTAATCCTTTAGAGATTCCAATATCAGACATTAAATTAAGTCGGGAAATTCCTAGTTTCATTCAAGAGATCGAAATAAAAGCGCCAAATATAGGAAGTGCTGGAGTAAAGGAAGAGTTAGAACGCAGAACCCTAGAATGGGTTATTGTAAATTTAGGTGGTAATCAAAATGCTGAATTAACTGTCTTTTGTAATGTTAACGTTAAAGATAGAGAGAAAAAAGCCCTTGGCACATTAAATATCTCTTACTTAATTAATAATTATAAATTAACATTATTAAATCCAGAAATTCGTGGACTTACAGATTCAATGAGTGGGATTGACAGAGATGAAGGAGCTCAACCTGGTTCCTGGGATTGTGAAGTTGAATTCATAAATGAATCAGAATTTCAAGTAAAATTAGAAGATGTAAAAGTGATGCATAAAATAATTACTGGAACAGAGACTGTAGTATCTCAAACACCTAATCGATTATTAAATCCTGAACAATCATGGACATATAATTTTCAAGTTGATTCAAAAGATGTTCCTGAACTAAGCTCAACCATACAAGTCACTCCGCTATTTGTAATTATAACCAGAGTTTTTGGGGAAATAAATAAAGAATCTACAATTTATCCTGTGTTAAGTGCAGTCATAGAAAAGGTTATAAATCCACCTGAAGTTGATGCATATGCTAATACTGATATCCAAATTGAAAATGTAATTACTAATAATGGGAGTTCTACTATTAATTCCATAAGAATCATAGATAAAATTCCTCAAGACTTTATTTGTCCTTTGCTAAGCCAGATCGCAATAAATTTGCAGGAAATAAATATTAGTTCAAGAACAGATTTTACCAATAAAATAGAGATTGATCCTAGTGATCAGAATCCTGAAACACAACATACAATAACAATTGAGCTTTTTAATTTATCGGATCAATTCCTACCAAATTCTAAATTAAGTATAAAGTACCCTTTGGTTGCAAAAAATCCAAGACCCCCTCCTGAAACTCTCTATAAAACACCAGTAAAGATAGAAGTTAATAGCCCCGTAGAGGGAAAGTACTATGTAGATGAACCTATAGATGAACCTGAAATAAAAGTCAAATATGTAAAGCGTAAATTAAAAACTCTTAAAAGTATTAAACCTGGTGTATCTGAAGGAGAATTTTCAATTTCCGTTCGTATCCAGAATAAAGGAAATGTAGAATTAGAAAATATCCTTATTAAAGATAAAATTCCTAGAGGTTTTAATTTGTCACAAATCGAAATTGATGCTTATAAGGTTAATCAATTAGAGGAAGAATCAGAGTTACAAGTTAATATAACCGAATTAAAAGGAGGTGATTCATTTATTCTCAATTATAGCTGTTCAGGTCAAGGAGAATATCCGAGATACGAGCCTGAAGTTATCGTTCAGGGAAGAGAGGGTCTATATCAAACTCCAGAAACATCTAGCCAGAAATTAGAATCATTTTCTCTTACTGAAACAAAGGTTAGTGAGATAAGCATAGAAAAGAAAGCAGTAATTCATGAATTATTTAATATCATCTTAAAAAAAATAGATCAAACAATAACAGGGAATGATTTAGGTATATTTATAGAGGGAATGAGAGACAAATTTCCTCCTGGTCCCGTTTTACATCAGTTTATGCAATTTGCTAGAGAAATGAGAACAAGTTCAGCAGAAAAAATCATTGTTGGGTCATTAAGGGATGAAGTATTAACTAAGTTAAAAGAATTTAAAGATAAATACGGTTAACATTTTATTGAACACATTTTATTTTATTTTTTTTTAAGTTTCTTTTATGAATTAAAAATTTAAGAAGAATTAAAGATTCATTAAATCACTAAAAATATAGATATAAAATATCAAAAGTAAGGCATGTATTTTGATAATTCCTACAATCATCCTTGAAATACTATTTTCATTTAATTTATTATTGTATTGGATGATTTTCATCAAAATTAAGAATCAACATGCGAAAATAAAGAGATATTATAAAAAAGCCTTTCCAATAATCTGGATATTATCTCTTATTCCAATACTAATCATTAATTCTAGCTTATTACAAGTTATTTATAGTGAAAATATTAGCTACTTTCAAGAAATCTGGATTTGGTTTTTGATTTTAGGTATTGTTTTTATAATTATTGGCATAAGAATTGCTTCAATGGCTATGAAAATTTATAAGGTTAATGTGATTAATTTTAAGGAATCAAAATTAATAAAAACAGGCATTTATTCAGTGATTCGACATCCTATCTATTTGTCTTGGGTATTAATATTCATGGGCTGTAGTTTTGCTTTTGATTCTTTCTTAGCAATCCTCTTTATCCCTATTCTTATTGTACTTCTAGAAATTCATTGCATCTTAGAAGAAAAATATATTCTATTACCCAATTTTGGAGAAGAATACCGTGAATATAAAAAAAAAATTCCATTTCGCATATTTTCCCCTCCATATAATTATTTATTAATAATTATCTCCTTTGTTGTAATTTATATAGGATTGTTGAATTTTGTTTTAGGAAATTAACTTAATAGAATTAAAAGATAATAAATTATTAAAGGAATCATAAAATAGATTAGTCCTACTTAAAATATAATTATATTATAAATGAGGTGTGAAAGAAATAGCAAAAAAAATCGCAATTATTGCAACTGATGGTTTTGAAGATGCGGAATTATTGTATCCTAAAATAAGGTTGAAGGAAGCAGGAGTTGCTACAGAAATAATTAGTTTACATAGAAGAGAAATAAAAGGAAAACATGGATATCCTATGAAGCCAGATAAATTGGTAAGAGAAGCAAGGGTTGATGATTATGATGGGATAATCATCCCAGGTGGCACTAAAAATCCTGATTATTTAAGAAGGGAAAAAGATGTATTAGACTTTGTTGCCAAAATTAATGATCAAAACAAGTTAGTTGGTGCAATTTGTCATGCAGGGTGGGTCCTTATTTCTGCTAAAATTATAAAGAATCGTAAAGCGACAAGCTACTTTGCTATCAAAGATGATATGGTGAATGCAGGTGCTAAATTTGAAGATAAACCCGTTGTTGTTGATGATAATTTAATAACATCTCGAAAACCAGACGATTTGCCTGATTTTATGAAAGAAGTATTGAAATTTCTCGAATAAACTCTTTAAAAAAAGGATTATTTGATTAAATTAAACTTCTTTAATTTTATTTATTTCTTCTTCAATATTTTTTTGTAATTTTGCTAGTTCTTCAAGATATTTCTGCGAAGTTTCAATTTTTTTCGCTAGAAAGTCATTTGATTTTATGTTTTTATCATACTCAATTTGTTTCATTGCCAAATTATATGATTTAATTAAATCATTTAATGATAATTCAATTTTTCTTATGTTGATTTTGATTCCTCTTTTATATTTCTTAAAAATATCCATTAGTGTCTCAGAATTTTCAATAAAATTCGTCCATTGCTCTAATTCATGATCTTCTTTTAAAATTTCTAATGTATTATACAAATTTTCTAAAAAAGCTATGAAAATATTTCTTGGTTTTATCTCGTGTGATTTACTTCTTGATTTAGGTTCAAGATTAAGCTTTTCAATAATATCCTTAGCATATTTAACTGAAATTCGTTTTCCACTTTTTTTCAAATCGTCAGCGGAAGTTTCAGCATTTCCATTATCAAAATCATCAACTTCTGTTATTAATTTTAATTCATCCAATTGAATTTGTGTAATTAAAGGGGTAAATCTTACTGAAAGATGTTTTTTTCCATAAAAATCATTATTTAATCTTAAGATTTGAGTATAGGTTTGTATAAATTCTTCTCCAATTGGTGCAAATAAAACGCCGTAATCATGATCAAGTTGATTTAATAATGGATAAATTTTTTCTTGCTTAATAGCACCTGTTACTAGTATTTTTTTCCAAGGACCCATCTCTGGCATACCAATTAAAGGATTTTTCACGATAACCTTTATTTTTTCACTCAATCCAAGATGTTCTAAATTTTTTTGAGTAATCTCAGCAATTCGTGAATTTGCCTCAAGGATAACTATTTTTCCTTTAGGAGCTAATTTATGAGCTAAAACGGCTATATAACCACTTTTTGCTCCTAAAATCAATAAATCATCATTTTCTTTTAAGATTAAATTTTGAAGCATAATTGTAATCATATGAGGCGCTGAAATTGTTCTTAAATTTTCAGGTCGTTCTCTCTCATAATAAAAAAGAACTGGAGCATCATCATAAATTTTTACGGATGGTAGAATTTCCTTTGGGACAAACTTTTCCAACTGTACATCTAAGAAGGCTTTAAAAAGTCGAATATCTTTAAGATAACCATTATATAGTAATGATAATAAGAGTTGGATTTTTGAGTAAAAAACTTTATTTCTCTCCACGATAATCAACAAAATAATGATAAATCTTATTATTATTATATCTTTTTATATTAAAATATTATAAACTACAATTTATCAATATAACACAAAATTCTTTGACATGTTTGTACTAACTGCAGAAAATTTTAAAGGAGCCAGAATTACATTATTTTTAATCTCGATTAATATTATAATTTTTATCACGTTTAATTTTGCTATAGAACCAGAATATTTTTTTTTATTAGCACAAATTAATGACAAAATTATTCATCATTATGAATTATGGCGCCTTATTACAGCTATGTTTCTACATGGTGATATCTTACATATTTTTTCTAATATGTTCGGTTTATTATTATTTGGAGCATTTTTAGAAACATTCTTCACGAAAATATCATATTTGCTATTATATCTTATTTCTGGACTAATTGGAAATATATTTTCATTAATGTTATTACCAACAGATACAATAAGTTTAGGAGCTTCAGGTTGTGTTTTTGGATTAATAGGAGCTGCCATAATTATTATAGTAATGCATAAAGATAAGAGCATATTAATTTTGGGTATAGTATACGTTTTGCTTTTTATATTATCATCATTTTCTCCAGGAGTTAATTACTTTGCACATATTTTTGGATTACTAGGAGGTCTCTTTTTTGGATATATCTTAAAGAAAAAAAAACAAGTAAAAGAATATCAATACTAATAGATTTAAATATTATTTTTTTTCTTTTTAATTGCTTGCTCCATTGAAAAATCTTTGGGACAGAGGTTAGTCAATGGACAAATATCGCATCTTGGGCCATTAGGTAAACATACTTCTTGTCCAAATCGTACAAACAGACGATTAACGCGAATCCATTGGTTTGTAGGAATTAATGCTCTTAATTCTTTTTCAGTATCATTTGGGTTCTTAGTTTTAACCCAACCTATTCTATTACTTATCCTATGCACATGTGTATCCACGGGTATAGCAGGAGTTTTAAATGCATATACTAAAACACAATTAGCTGTTTTAGCACCAACACCAGGAAGACTTAATAAATCTTTAAACGTATTTGGAACTTTACTCTCATACTTTTCTAGTAATAATTTAGCCACTTCTTTTATACGAGCAGCTTTAACTTTATAAAACCCTGATTTATAAATAAGGTGTTCTAATTCTTCTACGTCAGCATTAGCTATTTCTTGTGGTGTGCTATATTTTGAAAATAATGTTTCAGTAGCTTCTCTTGTATTTCTATCTCTAGTTCGTGCGGATAAAATAGTAGATATCAAAATTTTAAAAGGATCTTGCTCTTTATTTGCTAATTCATCCAAATGGGCGTCCCCTTTAAGAATTTGCTCAATTTTATCAAAAATTTTTTTTATCTCCATAAAAATCCTATACTATGCCAATTTTTCAAATAAATAGATTTTTCTTTTAATTATTTGATCTTTTTTCGCATCAATCATTGTTCTCACTTGTTTTTTCTGAAATTGTAGCCTTTGATTGGATTTATTAATAATTCGGTTAATATCTAATAAAGGAATAAGTTTAAAATTAAAATTATTAGCAATTTTTTCAATATTTAATTGAATATCTCCACCATCTAAAGTTTCAATAATAGGAGAGATAATACATATTCGCCCATTTTCTTTAAGTACTTTATAGGCCTCTCTAAAGGCAAATTGATAAATTGGCTCCAATTTACTTTCAATCAACAATTTGGCTTCAGAATAATAAGGTTTTTCATTATAAAAAGGGCCTAATTCTGGTTCGGTACAAATCCCATCAAAAAAATTTTCCTTAAAAACGCTTGATAAATTTTCTACATCTGTAGATTTGATTCTTTCCGTGAATAGTAAGGGGATAGGTTCTTCTAATTCATATAATAACCAATTGATATTTCTTACTGTGTTTTTTACTTTTACGTTATCTATATCTGAACCATAAATTTGGAAGTCTTGAAGTAAAGCAAATAATAATATTGTCCCATTACCAACAAAGGGGTCAAGTATATTCTTATTATGTCTATTCTCAAATAGATTCAACATATTTAACATAATTATTGACAATTTTGGTGATATGCTACTTTTAAATTCTTTAAATGGCCTTCCTTCATCTATTTCCCTTTTAAAATTAGGATCATCACATGTATACGTTCTTGCAATATATACTCCCTCTTCAGTGAATCCAAATATTAATTCCGCTCTATCCTTATTTAATAAACCATATTTTATAACATGATGAGGAAAGATGGGATTTAAAGTCCCTTCTTCAATATTTTTCTCTGGATATTGATAATAGAGCGCTTTTTCAGCACCTTTTGTTTTTAAAATCTTCATTATTTCTTTGTTAAGAAATGGTAAAAAATGTTTTACTAATACTTTTGGATAATATTCATTGTCAAAAAGATTTGGATAGATAGACACAGCATAGAAAATGCTTTCCTTTTTTATTTTTGGAAAGATTGTATCAAGATTTGAACTTATAATCTGAAGTATCTTTTTGCGTAGTTTTTGGATTTCTTGGAATTTCTCAATTTTTAATGGAAAGGCTTTTAAAACATCATGAATATGGATGAAATCATATACTTTTGCGATTTTTTGAGTCCCTCCTAAAATGAATTGAAATTCCATCAGTTCATTTATATAATGTTTATGTTTTTCTAACTTTTCGAATTCTACAATAGCCACATTAGCTGAATAATCCGTAATTCTTCCTTTATACTTTGAATTCTTCAGAACATTATCTAATTCTGCTATTGAAAGTTGCCAATTTGATCCTAAGACCATTAAAAATTTTTCCATAATTTGTGAAAAATAAATTGCTTTGGCTTAAGAAAGAAGCATATTTTTTCTACTTTATTGTTATAATCAATCAATTCCAAAAATATACTTAATAATTGAAATGATATCAGCCTTTCTTGCATTAATTGGTAATTCTATATCATATTCTTTACAAAATTTTTTTAATTCTTTAACGGTCAATTCATTTAAGTCTTCTGGTAATTCAGCTAAAGCCTTTTCTTTTTTCTCTTCTTCCTCAAAATTGATTGATCGCTCATATTTCTCCCCAGTTAATTCCTCAATTGCTCCAATAATACCTTCTAAATCCTCCTTTTTTCTTTCTGGTATAATCTCTAGTAATTCCTCTTCCTCAGGCTTTTCTTGTAATTCTAACGCTTTCTTAATTGCTTCTAAGTGTTCTTTTTTCTTTTCTAATCTCTCTCCTCTAATTTTTATGATTTCTTTCATAATGTTATTATAATTATCCTTAAAGTATTTAAGACTAATATTAATAAGATCGGAGAAACTTTCCCAGTCTTCTTTATTTATTATTGATTCCGCCCAATGAAACAAATCTAATTGTAAATCAATTGTAATTGCTTTACCTTCCATCTCAATGTCAGTAGTTAACCATCTCAAAATATTTGCTAGAAGAATATCATTATCAAAAGCACTAAAGCCATATTCTCTCCCTAAAGATGAAAATATTGATAAGGTTCCAAAAGCTACAACTTTTCCTTTAAAATATTCCACAGCAACCATTAAGCTAATTTTTGGACAATCCTCTTCAACCCACTCATCTCCATCAAAGTTTTTTCTCCAACAATTTATTCCACCTTTGACAAGAGGTTCAATTTTAATATCTTTTTCGTCTTCTAAAAAATCTAAAACTTTTATAGAACATGGATTTGATAAAACTATTTTTCTTACTTGTTCAGTAATAAAATGTGGTTTAAGATTTTTTAGCAATGGTCTTTTCTGTAAATTAACGTATGTTACCGAATCATAAATTTCATCAGTTGCAAATTCAAAACCAAATTTACCAGTTAATTCGTTTAAATTCGTACGATTTAAATAATCTCCACCTCGGGCTCCAATGACTAATAAACTCCCACCATTTTTCACATATTGTTCAAGAATATCTAGTTCCTCTGGACTGAGATTTACATTTTTTGGAGTAGACATAATAACGACATCATAACTCCCTAATTTTTCCGAAGAGTAGAATCCTGCTTCAATTTTTCCTAATTTATAACCTGAATTAAATAGGAATTGAGTAAAATCAGCATAGCTAGATGCTTCTAACATCAGCATATTATTATGACTATAATCAAGCCCAATTGCTATATCATTTCTCATGAGTAATGATCATATCTTTTTTTTATTCTTTTTAATAATAATAATTCCCATTTTTAATTTCTTTTATGTAAAAAATTTTTATTAAGTTTTTATAAAAACTTATAATTTAATCAGAGTTCTTAAGTTAATTTCTTATAGATAAAAAAAGAAAATAATTAAATTTTGATTATAATATTTTTCCTAGCTAGTAAGAGAGCAATTCCCGCTTCTATTACGATTGGAAGGACTCCTATTAACAACATAGTTATAATTGGGTATGCAACAAGAAAATCTCTCATGTTTTCTGCAAGTAAACCCACATATACGTCAAATATAAATGCGATAATAAATAATAAGAGCATGTTTTTTCCCATTTCACTTAAAATCGGTACTTTAAACTTTAACTTCTCAAAACCATAGAAAATAGCAATTAAAAATCCTGCTGCCGCTATTGCCAATAATGATAAAGATGTTGTAGCATCGTGGTGTTCTGCAGGCTGAATCCAGTCAAAGCAATAAAATAATATTATCGTAATTGTAGCTACAGGAAGAATTCGTTTTTTAAAACCAACTTTAGGGTCGTTTGGGTCCATTTTATACCATTGAGAAAAACATGTTCCGGCAATAGCGATTGCTGCATGATTTAAAGTATTCCACGGGAAATTCCAAGGATCTGGTGGCCAACCTGTTGATGAACCATGATGTCTAAAGAATGGAAGAAAGAGTAAAACAGCATGTACAAACAATATCCCTATACTTAATAAAATTCTTCGATCAGCATTTTTGGGGATAAGGTATGTAGCTAAATAGGCTGCAAAAGTTCCAATTGCTAGATTAGCTAAAGTACCATAATATAGAACTTCATTCCATGGAATTTCACCATCTCCAAAAGCTATACCACCAATTAATCCATCATCCAAAAATGCTAAAGCATATAGAATTGCTACTCTTATTAATCCATGTTTCCATGCTATTTTAACACCTCTTTTTTCTCGTCTGTTTGAAAACGCTATATATGCACCAAAACCAAGTACAAACATAAAAATCTGTTGTCCAATATCTATAATTGTAATCAATGCTGGATAGCCATCATAGTATTGAAACCCATGATTTAATAAAGGGGGTCCAATAGGATTAATAAATGATCCAAACTCTCCTGAAAGCGGCCAAGTTATCACTGATATTATTAGAAAAATTATTATTAATCCTCGGAATTGATCAAACCAGTCATAACGTATATGTAAAGTTTTTTTTCTTTCAGTTATTTCTTTAATATTTTCCTCAGACATTTAATAAAGCACTTCTCATCATAAATTTATGATTTAAATCTAAAATTCAAATTGAAATTTCAACTTTAGGTAATTTAAAAATTTTGTTTATAACTCAGTTTTACAGAGATAATATTATTAAATGGTTAAGTTGAAATTAGTATAATTGAAAGAATCTTTGGTAGATGTATATGAAGAAAAGAGAAATTTTATCTACAACTTTCTTCATTTTTTTAATTCTTATCTTGATTATGGATAGTGCATTAATACTTCCTAATGAGGTCTTAATTGCAGCAGATTTGGGAGTGAATTTTGATGCTATTGGTATTTTAATTGGAACCTACACGATAATCCGTGGCATCTCCATTTTAGTTTTTGGTTACTTATCGGATAGGATTAATAGAAAGAAAATTTTAATTATCTCAGGGTTATTATGGACCATTCCTGTTATATTTTACATATTTATCACAGAATATTGGCAGTTACTAATTTTTAGAATAATTGCTGCTATTGCTACAGGAGTAACTGCACCATTAACCATTTCTTATTTAGCAGATATGATTTCTCCAAAATCTCGTTCAAAATCCTTTGCAGTTTGGGGATTATTTGAAACTTTTGCTACTCTATTTGCGAGTTTTTTTGCTCTGGCATTCAACCTTATAGATTTTGAAGCAATTGGGGGCACACCTAATGAAAAGATTATTTTTATCGCTACAAATTACCCTAATCTTCTCGATACTTGGCGTTTACCATATTTTTACCTAGCTATTTTAGGTATAATAATTGTAATCCTTAATTTCTTTATTGTAGTAGAGCCGAAGCGAGCAGGAAAAGAAAAATACTTCGAAGAATTAATATTAAAAGAAAATCTCCAATATTCCTATAAAATAAAAATCTCTGATTTAAAATATATCTTCAAAAGAAAATCCAACTTCTTTTTAATCTTCAACTTTTTTGATGTTATTGCTTCTGGTTTATTAGTTGCTTATCTTTTTCCATACTTCCAATTTGATATTCAGGTAAACATCATTGATTTGAAAGTTATTATTCTTTTTTTAATACTGATTATTTTTGGTTTGATTTTAGGGCAATTTTGGTTAGCTCATTGGGGAGATAGAAAAGTTCAAAAAGGAGATCTTTCTGGAAGAGTGAGAATAGCGGTTATTTGCTCTATTCTAAATCTACCATTCCTTTTAATAGGTTTTACAATGTCTCCAAACATACCTAATCAAACATTCTTCTTTAATTCATTAGTAGTAAATGAGGTGGGCTTTTGGGTTTTATGGATTATTTATGCTGCATTATTAGGTTTAGGTTTGGCATTCTCATTTGGAATTGGCCCTAATTGGTATTCGGCAATGATAGATGTTAACTATCCCGAACACCGCGGGACGATGATTGCCGTAGCATCTTTTATTGACACAATAGGGCGTGCTATTGGAGCATTTATAGGTGGATTTTTGCTTTTAATTATCGGAATTACATCTACAATAATTTGGACAATGTTGGTGTTTGGAATTATCTCCATCGGATTCTGGATTCCACTATTCTTTACTGCACAAAAAGATTTTGATAGAGTCAATGAATTTATGAAAGAACGAGCACGAGAAATGGAAAAAAAACCATGAAGAAATTAAATTTCATGGTTCTTTTATGATTCACTTTCTCTTATTGGAAGTATTTTTTCAACCCACTTTGGAAGAATAAATCCAATATAAAAAAACAAATTTGACGTTACTAGGATTATTCTCATAATAATTAATAAGACTTGGTCCATCTGTACAATTGCATCAAAAACGGCTGATATTCCAAATAAAATAAACGCGGCTAATAAGAACCTTCCTTTCCACAAAAGATGAGGTGTTTCTTTTTCCTTAATTGATTTGATTGCAAAATGTATTCCAGTTATACATGCAGTTAAAATACTCGCACCTAAATAAACTAAAACAAATCCTTTATAGTCGATATCCATTGGATTATATGGGTCTTTTATCCCTAAAAGTGATTCTACAGGAGCCCCTGGAGCAAAAAAAAGATAATAAAATAGATAAATTTCAAAGGCTATTGAAAAAATAGCATATAAAGATAGAATTATTTTCTTCTTCTTTGGTTTTACTGTTGTCATATAAACATTGAGCCATGCTAAAATAGCGATGGGGATGCATACAATGCCAACTAAAACATAAATTTCATAATCTAATGGTCTATTGTTTATTAACCAGTAAACATATCCTAATCCGCTTGGATACCACGGAGATAACGTAAATATAATACAAAGAAAGAAATTAAAAACTAATAAATCTTTTACTTTAATACTCTTTATAAGGACAATAAATCCGAAAAAAAAGCCAATACAAACAGACAAAAGTGCTGTAAAACCTGAAAGTTGAGCTAAATCTAATTCGCTGATAAAAAACATAATAAGACCTTTTTAATAATATTATACTTAATTACATAACTGATGCAACCAGATTAATATAAATCTTAGTTTATGAAAAACATTTTAAAAAAAATTTATTTTTTTGAAGCTAAAATATCAATTACAGTATGGAATAAGTTAGGACCATAACTTTTTACATATCTTTTCGATAGTATTTCACATTTAATCTTCTCTATATCAGCTATATCCTTAAATTCTTGAAATAATGACAAATAATTTTCGCTTTCAACCACACCTTCATAATGATATATTGTGCTATTTTCTTTTAAAAGAGTCAGTGCTTCTTTAATATATTCTTTTGGAGCAGGAAACACCCCCATAATAACCCTATCTGCTTCAATTCCAGACTTACTTAATTTTATTACTTCTTCCTTACAATTACCATGAATTGGAATGATAACATCTTCAAGGTGATTAAGTTTAATATTTTTAACTAAATAGTTATAAGATTCTGGGTTTAATTCAATACTATATATTCTAGCCGGATTCGCGTGTCTAGCAATAGGTAATGAAAAATAACCAATACCAGCGAACATATCTACAATAACCTC
>JBHLKA010000032.1:0-23376 GCA_048887145.1 Candidatus Hodarchaeota archaeon | reverse complement strand
AAATACAGAAAAACAGGTTTAGGATAATTGGAAATTATATCAATCAGATTATTCACATCATTTACAGCTCTAAATTGCCTTGAGCAAAATAGCATGTTAAAAATCCCTTCTATTTCGGGTTCCTCTAATAAAATATTATAAACAGATCGGATAACATCCCTTGGATTTTTACTATTAGTCATAGCTTTTTCCATAGCTGGCCAAATATCTACAAATGCAAATTTATTTGGAGGCATCCATGAAGGAAATAATTCTACAAGAGCCGAATATGCTTTATCTCCCAAAATTGGAAGTTTTAGTCCATATTGCATTGTAAGATCAGCTGAAATTGTTCCTGCTCCTCCTGACCCAAAAACTTGCGCAACCCCTCCTTGTTTTGGTAAAATTTTCTTAGAACTATATAACATAGAAAAAGTCCTAGCAAACTCAAATAATTCAAAAAAATTACGAGCTTGAATAATTCCTGATTGTTTAATCAGACCTTCGGTTAACTTGAAGTTTTCTGAAAGAGCGGCTGTATGACTTAAAGAAGATTTCTGACCTTGAGAAGTTAATCCCCCCTTAACCAAAATAATTGTTTTATTTGGCATCTTATTTGCCTTTTTACATAAATTAATGAATTTTCTCGGGTCTTTAAACGATTCAAGATACATAGCAATGACGTTTATATCACTATCATTTAAAAAGTAATCTAAAAATTCTATTTCACTTAAATCCATTTTATTTCCAATAGAACATATATATCTAAAACCAAGATTTGGATATTTAGTGACTATATGGGTAAAATAACCCCCATTTAACATACCTGATTGACTTATAACAGCAATATTTCCTCTTTTATATTCATTAAATACTAAAAAGGAAGTAAAAAAGCCTCCTTTATTTTCATTTTTGCTATCGGTATCGATTCTAGTGAGACCCATACAATTTGGCCCAACAATTCTTATTTTAGAAAAAGCATCACTTATCTCTAAAATTTGGGTACTTAATTCAAGGCCTTTCTCACCAACCTCCCCGAATCCAGAAGCTTCAATAATTGCTCCTTTTATGCCTTTTTTAACGCATTCTTCTAATAATTCTGGAATCAAGTGATTTGGAACATAAAAAATAGCAATATCAACTTCTTCTTCAATGTCTAAAACTGACTTTTTAAATTCTAATCCATATATTTTACCTGTCGCATTAGGATTAACTGGAAATATTTTTCCATTGAAATTATTTACCACAAGATTACTTAAAATACGATAGCCTCCCTTTAATATGTTTTTTGAAGCTCCAATAATCGCCACAGATCTAGGATTAAGAAATATATCAACAATATTATTATCATTCAAGCTTAACACGCCTAAGAATAAAACAATTTCCTAATTAGAAAATCAATAAATAAAATATTGCTTTAGTTAAAAATTGTATTTTAATTACAACAAAACCTAAACTATATAAATATAAAATAAATATAAGAATTCTTTAAATATTTAATTTCAATAAGAAGAACTTAGGAAATCTTTAATGTAATACTTTTGATTCCTGTCTTAAAGCATTTAATTTAGTCTGGTAATCAGGACATACTTTATATTCAGGAAAACTGCATCTACTTTTTGGAAGATTACAACTCTTTAAGAATGGACAAGAAAGAATATGTAACTCTTGGGGGATATCTAATTTTTTTTCCATATGCTTACCTCACTCCCTGGTAAAAATTAAGTGTATTAATGATCATCCAGAGAAGAAATATTAAAAAGTTATCTGTGATAAAATATTTGTTTAAATATTAGCTAAAAAGGAAATTTGAATAAATCAATGTTTATTTAATTAAACTTTATTTAATCCTCCTTGATTCTTTTTAATTCTATTGTCACGGCATTCACTTTATCTATGCATGATAACTCTATCACATCAGGATCTCCGCCCCAATCTGAAGGAAAACCTCCCCCAAATTGGAGCATTATTATATATGGGAAGATATCATGATAAAAAAACCCACACAATTGTGGATAGGACCCATATCCGCTTAATTCTATTTGATTTCCCACTTTATGACCTGCTGAACAAGTACCTTTAACACTTTTTATTGTTCCAATAATTCGATAACCTAATTTTGGTTTTTCACTCAATATATTTAACCTCTAAAAGTTTTTTAGTTTGAATAATTGATATTATTCAGTATTAATTTATAAAATTAATTTAGAATTAATTATAAGGAGTTTGAAAGGTACTTCCTTTCACTCTTCTACAATCTAGAATTTAATAAAGTAGATTCATTGTAATATCTCCTTTTTTTTATTAGTCCAGCAAAAATACCAATGATTCCTATAAATATAAACCAATAAATATATTCTGCTGCATTTACTTTTTCGATTCTTTGATAATCTTTTAAAATGATTTGAGAATTAACCATTGCTAACTTACGATCAAAATAATATGAATCATACACAACATAATCTGGTTTATTTTCTTTTTCATCCCATCGCTGAACAAATAAAGTTTCGGCTATTAAAAAACCTGTAATTTTATCGAAAAAGTAATCAGCCTCTAACATCCAAGATGCGAAGTTATCTCAAGCTATCCCTTGTCCACTCCAGGAATATACTGCCGAATAATGATAAGTTGTAAAATTATGCAATAGGTTCTTATTGTACATTACTTCTCCAAGAAAGTTAAATTCGGTAGTTATTTTGGTTATTCCCACTGAAAGTCCTCTTGTTAGATAATCATTAAATATAACATTCTCATCTATTCGAAATAATTGTGGATTTCCTATATTCGAAAGATCCAAGAATAATTCTGTATATGTTCCATTTATGTAAATGTCGTAAAAATTATCGCTTGTATCTAATATTTCACGGGTTTTAAGAGATATAATGTAAAAAAAATCATCATTAGTAGATGTTAAATCTAAATCATTGTAATGTATATCGACTTTTAAATTAGTATTATTCCCTTCGGTGATCTTAGTTAACTCTATAGCATATTTCGTTGTAGAATATCCATTTCTATCTGGGTAGAAATCAATGAAATATTCAAGGTAATTAATATCGTTAAAATCATCATACAATGTCATTTCTTGGCTTTTAACCGGAATTGATAATATTGAAAAAAAGAATCCCATCATTATTATAAGTAAAAAAGCAACGTGATTATACTTTGTACAAGATTTTCATTTAAATATTTTTTTCCTCACCCTAATATAATCATGAATTTGAATTAATTAAATAATCGGGCAAATCAGATATTAAAAATAATTCTTAAAAAAAAAAACTTAAAACACATTTTTTCTGTTAAATTATCACTCTTCTTTTTTAAATTAGTCATATTACCCATTCAATGACTGTTTTAAATTTTCTAATTTTTTAGAAATTTTTAGCTTAAAAAGATGCTTCTCTTCCAAAACTTTATATCCCATAGGCAAAGTTTCCATATTTTTCAAGTAATACTGGTGAATTTCATCAATCCTAGGCAATTCATAAATTATCTTCCCTTCCTTCATTATAGGTATTAAAAGTGATTTTGAATTAGGAATCTCTGGTTCCTCATCCAATCTTAGTATATCTTCTTTAAGCATACCATTTTTATCAAATGTCCTATTTATTTGTTTGATTCCAGGATATGTTAATTTTTCTTCACTAACTTTAATCCTTGGAATTCCATTATATTCTATTAATTTATATACACCAGAAATAGTAGGATCGTCTCTTGAGGTTGCTAATTCAGTCCCTACACCGAATGCATCTATTGGTGCATTATCATCAAGAATTTCCTTTAGCTTATATTCATTTAAATCCGAACTTGCGACAATTATGACTTTATCACAGCCTTCCTTATCCAATATACTACGAACTTTTTTGGCGTGATTGATAAGATTTCCTGAATCAATTCTAACGCCTCTAATTTTATTACCGAATTTGCAGGCTTTTTGAGCACCTTCTTCAGTATCATATGTATCAATTAGAAAAATTGAATTTTCTTTGTAAATATCATAATATGTGCTAAAACTTTCAATCTCACTATTAAATCTTTGAACAAAACTATGAGCCATCGTTCCTGTTGAATTAATTCCAAGTTCAAGATCAGCTATCACATTGCTTGTTCCATCAAAACCAGCTATGTAACTAGCTCTAGCTGCATACACTCCAGCAAGCGGGCTATGGGATCTTCTTGTTCCAAATTCAAGTAAGATTTTATTTGGGGCTATATTTCTTACTCTTGATGCTTTAGATGCAACTAATGTTTGATAATTGATCACGTTAAGTAAATAGGTTTCAGCAAGTTGAGCATGAATCATTGGACCTTGGATTCTCATTATTGGTTCATTTGGAAAAAAGTATTCTCCTTCTTTCATCGACCAAACATTTAGATTAAATTTAAATTTTGGTAAATAATCATCGTAAAAACTTGAATCTATATTTTTGAACACTTCTTTTTTTCTTAAAAATTCTATAGTCCTTTCAGTAAATCTAGCATTTAATAAATAATATACTGCTTGTTCTAAACCAGCAAAAATCAAATAATTACGATTTTTTGGATATTGTCTTATAAATAGTTCAAAAGTGGCTATTTCGTCATTTTCATTAATATTATTTTCAAGATTATACTGGTAATAAGCAGCGCTCATAGTTAATTGATAAAAATCTGTTGCTAAAATCATATTAAAATCATCAATATAACCAGAATTTATATTTTTCATGATTTTTTTTCAACAATATTATTCAAAAATAAAATAGATTCCTAATTATAAGTGTCTATATTAATAATATTGTATAAATATAAAACTACTATTGATTTATTTTATAAGATCAATCACTAATTTTAGTGATTTTTCTGATATTCTTTACAACATATAACTTCAAAAAATCATCTCTAGTTAATTTACCATTTGTAGTTATTTTGTCTCCCTCTCTTAAAATAAGTCCTTCATATAGTTTTTCACTTATTCGTATATTTAACTCGTCAATAGTTACAATTTCTTCCTCATTAAAATCACTTTTTTTTTGAATTCTTGGGCCAAATCGAACATTATTCAATGCCCCCAAATAATAATTAGTAACAATATCTTGAAATTGTTGTTGTTTCTTTTCTATTTTAACAATCTCCCCTTCATAGATAGTGATACTTTGATCAAGATATTTCATTACTTCTACATCATCGGAACTGGCATCTATCAAGGTTAAAACTTCTGCTTCTGCTTTATCTTGTTCGCTCAAAATAGCTGAGATTTCTATACTTTGAATTTTTTTTTCGATATCTTCTGGTAAAATTGTCAAGGTCCAATCATTTAATTGAAAATAGTTTCGTTTTAATGATAAAATAAATCCTATCCAAAAATGGCTACAAAACCCCATATTAGCTCCAATACGGCAGTCACAATCTCTTTCTGGATTATCAATATTTTCTGGATTGATAGCTAAATAAGAGGAACTTTTCCAATTAAAACCTTCGAAGTCAATCTCAACTAAATGTTCTTCCTCATTTACGATTCTAATTGCGCTTACTTTTTCTCTTTCTATCCCTTTTATCTTTTTAATTGCAAGATCCAGAGAATTCGAGATAATTTCTAATTCCTTTTCTTTAATTAATTCTTTCTGTTCTTCTTCAGATAAGAAGCCCAGAATATTTTCGATCAATTCTAATTTCTTCCATTTAGAAAATCCTTTAATATTGAAATCTCTACAAATCTGTTTCAAATCGTTTAGATTTAGAGATTGAAATAAATAATTTAAATACGTTTTATCTTCTATTTTCCTACTCATCTTAAAACCCTAATACAAGAAGAATTTACCAAAACTTTGACACTTACGTTTTTTATTATAAATTTATATTCTCATATTTATTGTTTTTGGGTTGTTCTCATAATTTTGAATTTTGTTAATAATTTAATTGAAATTGATTACATCATTGTATAAACTTCCAAATTCACTTTACGAAAATTTTATAAAATCTTCAAATTTTGAAAATGTAGTTATTATTTTGATATATTAATTTTATCAATATACATCTAATATTCGGAGGTTAGCAAGTAAAATTATTACAATTTGAAAGTACTAACATATTTCTCAATAAATTCAATAACATAAAAGTGGGAATCTTTTCCGAATGTAGATTTATAATAATTTTAATTGTTTAATTGTATGAAAAGGTTTAAATAGATGATTATCCATTAATATTCTAATTATATAAATAATTATTTGAACAAAAATTTTACAAAAGTTACGAGGTAAGAAAAAAAAATGAGTAAACCAGATCCAGAATATCTGAAAAATTTTGGCGAAATAAAATTCGCAGAAGAAAATAGTATGAGTGCAAGTGATTTTGAGAGTTCTCTTAAAAAACATTTTAAGGAAAAGAAAAAATTACCACGAGGACGCTACAAATTTGCTGAAGTGAATAGTGAATCCGTTGATGATTTTGAAGAATCTTTCAGAAATTACTTTGAATAGAAAAATTAAAAGCTTTTTTTGTTGACTATATTTTAATGCTACTTTTTATTGAGTATTAAAAATTCTATTTTTTAATATTAATTCACCTAATTTAATATCTCAATACGATTTCAATTTTTAAACAAAAATTTTTGAATTATAAGCCGATTATTTTTTACTTAATAAGACTGATCAAAATTAGAATTATTATTTATCTTGTAGGATCAAAATGGATTGGTTAAAGGAGATAGAAGAAAAATATATATTTGTAAATGGTATTAAACTGCACACAGTTATTATTGGATCTGGGGAACCTCTAATATTACTTCATGGTTTTCCTGATTTCTGGTATGGTTGGAAAAATATCATACCTAAGCTTAAAGATGATTTTGAACTTATTATTCCTGATTTGAGGGGATATAATTTGTCAGATAAACCAAAAGGCATTCGGAAGTATAGAATTGAACTTTTAGTTAATGATATATATGCTTTAAGTGAAAAATTAAATTTAAGTAGCTTTTTTCTTGCAGGACACGATTGGGGAGCAGTTATATCATGGGCTTTTGCTGAAAAATATCCAAAAAAGGTTAAAAAACTTGCAATTCTAAATGGGCCCCATCCAAAAATCTTTCAAGAAAAATTAAAAACTGATAGAGACCAACAGAAAGCCAGTTTTTATATTTTTGATTTCCTTAAACCAGATGGGGAAAAATTCCTTTACGAAAATGATTATGAGTGGTTAAAATGGGCTGTTTTTGAAGGATTGATTAATAAAAAAGATTTTACAGAAATAGATAAACAGAAATATTTAGATGCTTGGTCTCAACCGAATGCAATATTAAGTGGAGTTAATTATTATAGGGCAAATCTTAATTTTGATAATTGGTTAGGAATAATTAATGTACCAACCTTAGTCATTCATGGTATGCAGGATAAAGCGGTATTACCGCAGGTTTTAGATGGATTATCTGAATATGTTAAGGATCTTACAATAGTTAAAATAAACGCCTCCCATTGGGTTATGCATGATGAACCCGAACTAATCGTAGCAAATTTTTTGAAGTTCTTCAAAATTTAAAGCAGATTAAAAATTTTTTCTTTATACTTTCAAAAGATAAAGGTGAAAACATTTAATAGATTACAAACCATAAATTTATATCCATAAATTTTCTTTTTTAAGAAAAAGATAAACATTTAACAAGCATCCAAAATTTCAAAATTTGATAACTAATTTTACATAATAAAATGTCAGAAACAGAACCTTGGACTTATCAATTGGATTGGTTGAACATAATTAACCTTTTAGGCTTGAAATCTATTAAGCAAATACCCGAATATAAGAAACAAAAGGCTATAAAAAGACTAACTAAACTTTATAGCGAGGAAGTACTTCTAAATCTAAAACCAGAAGAATTGGATGAACTTGTGGCCGACCAGTTAGGGGAATTAATGAAAAAAGAACTAGCTTTAAATGCTAGAAAGCAACAAAAAATAGAAAAAGAAATAAAGGCAGGTATGATTCCATTTAAAAAAGGCGGAATCATCCCCATAAACTTAAATGATTTAAAAGATATTGACCCTGATATGGATCCTGAAGAATTAATTAAATTGCTGGCGAAAAAATTTCTAAATGATGATGATGACGAGAATGATGATGATAAGGATAAATATGATGATGATAAATCTTTTTATTACATTTAAATAAAAAAATTAATAAATTTGTTATAAGATTTTCCGTTTTAAGAAAGCTAAATCTACTTTTTTAATTTTTCTGTAAGACATAAAGATTACTATGTATACTACACCAGACCATATGATCCATGATAATGATTGGTAGACATCAATATTAAGGAAGTAATTAATAAAATCTTCAATTACATAAAAGCCAAAATCATTTAAATCACCAGGGAATTCAACTTTTTTAGGATTTAACTTTATACCAATTACTTCATGATTCGAATTATTCTTCATGGTTTCAAAAATATTTACAATCGTTAAATTCGTTGGATCAGATAATTTTATCTTAATGAATGTGTTTAATGGTTCACTTGTGTGGATATCACTCCCTCCTATGCATATTAAGTTGTTTAAACGAGTAAAATTTCTTATATATTGATATTTACCTCTATAACTACCACCATTAATAATCTCAAAACCATCAACGCCCCAATCTCTTAACTGAGTTAAGTTATATGGGACACCAAATCCTCCATTTGGATTAGGATCGCAGTTATAATGATTTACGGTAATATACCCTCCTTTAGCTTTTACATAAGCTATGGTGTCTTGAGCATTCATAGCTGTAGGGCCTCCAGGAGTATAAGATTGAAGTGGGACTAATTCTTCTGCAATCCCATAATAATTCATATGAATATCGTTTTTATTATCAGTCCATTCTTCAGCTATGAAAACAATAAATTGAAGCCCATTTTCTTCGACAAAATCTTGAGCTGCTGTAGCTCCTCTAATGTTGTCATGATCAGCAAAGGCTGCTCCCGATATTCCTTGTTCTATATACCAAAAAACTCTCTCTTCTGGAGTAAGCCAGCCATCTGAAAAAGTAGTATGAACATGAAGATCAAATAAAAATTCATCATCATCAAGAGGAACGATAGGTACAATTTTATGAGTAGAAAATGGTATTGAAATTAATACTATGTTGATAGCCAGAAGTAAGGAACAAATTCCAACTAAATAAACAAATTCTCTTTTTATACTTTTTAAGGATTTAATAGATCTTTTTTTAATTCTCTTTTTTACCTTTTTTTTTCTTTTCGTAGAATAGTTGCATTGAAGTTTAGGATGGAATAATTTGATTAAAACATATAATATCTTGATTATTATAAGAATGATACATAAATGAACCCCAATTTGAACCGGAATCATGAAGTACCTGCTAACAAAAAAATATCCTTGAATTAAATAACCTGCAAGCATTATTAACCCAATTACTATTATAGTCAACATTAATACTTTATAAGAAAATCTAATAATATCTACTAACGGGTTTGTTATCAATCTAAACTTTTTAGAGCGAAGTTTTCCTTTTTTCTTTAAAACTAAATAAATTATTCGCAAAATTGGGTATATAATGATAACTAAAAATAACCAAGAGAACTCCATTTCTAAAATAAATGAAAGTTGAGCAATTGGTTCTAAAAAATACCTTACGGGGGGTATAACACTCATGTATTCCGAAGATACATCAGTATCAGAGATGTTTTCCCAAAAAATTACATTTTTCCTATTAAATATGGCTAAAATTATCAGAAATAAAATCCAAATTATAAAAAATAATGTTATAAAGCTGAAGAATTTGTTTTTTTTTAAAAAAACCTTCATTTTCATAATTATATCTTTAATTATTTTTGCTTAAAAAGATTTAATTTTATGTTATAACGTCTAAATCCAATTAATTATAATGTAATTTTGAGATATTCATTTAGTTTTTTTATATGATCAGAAAATTTTTGAAAAATTTTTACATCAACTAAACTTAGGGACTGTAAGATTTCTGCTTTCAAATCTCTTTCATTCAATTTATATTTTAATAATGGTTTCCAGCCCTTCAATACAAGATATAGTATGGGTACTTTAGGATTTGAAAGATCAAGTTCATCCTCAGAACTATTTATTTCTACTTTCAGTTTGTTCGTTATGAATTTTTTAATATTCTCTTTACTTTTAAAAGAATAAGGGAAATAAATGGTTTTCCAGATATGTTTTCTATTGATTAATCTAAGAAAATGAACTTTTTTTTCATAATGTTTTTTTCCCGTTATTTTAACAATAAAAACTCCTCTTTTAAATTTAGAATCAACCGAACAAGCTGCCTCAGTAGATCCGGGATTATAAACCCAATCATCTAAAATGAACTGTAAATGATAATGTCCTAAAGCTAGATAATCAACCTTTTTTCTTAATGAATGCAATTTATTATAATCAATTCCTGGTACATTTTTCATTTGCCCTTTGATTCCAAAATGTTGTAAAAGAATGTTAAAAAAATTATCCTCTTTCTCTATTGCTTTTGTTATCTTCGGAATATACCCCTCTGGATTTTCACCAAGATAATGATTACCATAAATGATGGCATTTTTAATTTGGATTTTCCCTCCCTTTTTATGTTTAGAGTCGTATGGTAGATAAATTGAATTTGGAGGTGCCTCCATATTACCATCAAGAAGAATAAGTAAATCTAAATTAAGTAAAAATTTCAACCATGACTGTCCGCGCTTAGAAAATTTAACTCCTCTTGAAAATTTCCGAATATCATGATTCCCTTCTATCGCTATAATAGGAATTGTTCCACAAGTATAATCTCTAAAGGCTGTTAGTATATTTATTATCTTAATTAACTTTCCAGGAAGCATTTCTAAGGATGTAAAAACATCTCCTCCCAATAAAATAAAATCTGCTTGATGAATTATTGAGATATAAAATATCTCTTGAAAAGCTCTAATAAAATCGTCTGCTCGATATTCATTTCTATATTGATGACTCCCCAAATGAATGTCACTTGCATGTATAAATATTGTAATATCTTGATTTTTACTTTTGTTCTTGTTGAAATCTCCAAATCGTGCTTGAAATGAATTTATAACAGGCATTTAAAAAATAGAAAACTTGACTTAATCTCAGTTATAAAATAAAAATTATTGCGGAATTTATAAATATTAAAAGCCTGAAAAAATAGTGATTACTACTTTATAATTATGAAGCCTCTAAGTAACAAAATTATTATTATTTTTTGAACTATTTGACTTACATTAAAATAAAGTCATCCTTTTTATTATATGCAAAATAAAGAATCAATATACGATATTGGCGTGATTCATGGAAGATTCCAGATAGTTCACAATGATCATATAAAGTATCTATTAGCAGGAAAAGAATTATGTAAATACCTTATTGTGGGGATTACAAATCCTGATCCATCTTTAACTAAAGATCATAAATCGAATCCGCATCGAAGCACTTCCTTAGCCAACCCATTGACTTATTATGAACGTTATATAATGATACGTGAAGCATTGTTGGAAAGAGGTCTAGAACTATCTGAATTTTCTATCGTCCCATTTCCAATTAATCTTCCAGAACTAATCAAGTTTTATGTTCCTATGGATGCAATATTCTTTCTTACTATTTATGATGATTGGGGGCGGCAAAAAAAAAAAATATTAGAAAATTTAGGTTTAAGAATTCACATTCTTTGGGAAGTTCCATTGGAGAAAAAAGGATTAAATGGGAGCGAGATTCGGGAAGCAATAATAAAAGGAGAATCTTGGGAACATTTTGTCCCTTCAAGTGTAGTTAAACTTGTCAAAAAATGGGGTATCATACACAGATTAAAGGATTTAATAAAAGAATGATAAATTAACTATTCCTTTAGAAGAAAAAACATTTCCTATATTAAGATATTTATTCAGTTCTAATTCCATAGTTGGAGTTTTAATATTACTCATTTTGATAAAATTGTCAAAAATTAAATTAGAAAATATAATACTAGTCTTTGGATAAAAAAAATTTAAATTAATTTAAAAAAGAAAGTGAAAGAAATGGAATCCGTAAGTGCAGAATTAGATGAATTTGTTGAGTCTATTAAAAACTCTTATGAATCTTTAAATAATAATGCAAAATTTAAAGATGAATTTAAGGATGCAACCTTTAAAATACTTTTAGTTCCAAAAGATGGGGAATTTGCCGCCTTAATTAAAGTTGATAACGGAACTGTTTCAGTTGAAGGAGTCAAAAGTTTACCAAAAGAAAATATAGAGAAAGATAAATTGGGCTGGGATGGCTATATGAAAACAATACGACAGACATTTAAAGATATTGGTGATGGGAAACTTACGAGTAGAGATATCCGAAAAAAAGTATTAGCTCGCAAGATTAAAGTTAAAGGTCTTAAATATTTGGCATCTTTTAGTAAAATGGCAGAATTAAGAAGACAAAATTAAGAATAATTATCCATTAAAGACATTAAGTAACTTAAGTCATTGGGATTTTAAATATTCGGAATGCTTAATCCATTATTTTGGGGCGCATATTTTAATAATAATTTTACAAGTTCTATAAATACAGTTTCAATATTATATCCCATTTTAGAGGAAATTTCTATATAAGATGCTAAACTGTATGATTCCTTAAATAAATTTCCTTCTTCTTTAAAAACTTCTCTTGATTCTTTTAAATCAACTTTATTCCCAACCAATATAATTGGAATGTTACCAACATTTTCTTTAATAATTTGAATAACTTCAATTAAATGATATAATGTTTTAGAACTTGTAATATCAAAAATTAGGATGGCTCCCACGGAACCTTTTATATAGGTTGGTAGCAAAAACTGAAATCTTTCTTCGCTGGTGATATGCCAAATTTGTAAATTAATAGTATTTTCATCAACCATGATTTTCTTAATGAAAAAATCTGCTCCAACTATTAATTCTCTATCTGATTTTGTTGAAAATGAACTAGTTTCTGTCTGATCAATTAATTCTACAGAATAATTAAAGTTCTTGAAGAAATTTATTAATTCTAGAGCCATTCCATGAACTTTGAAAAAATCTTTCGCTATTTCTGTCTTGATTGAACCTCTACATACTATTTTTGAATCTTTATAATCAAATATAAAAGATAACCAATCAATTTCAGGTGATATTTTTATTTTAAATCCAAATGCTTTTTGTATCTCCGGATTTATAAATAGTTCTGCGTTTGCAATCTTATTACTGTATTTGTGTAAGGCGTTATCGTAAATATTTTTAATTTCATTCATTATGGAACTTATAGTATATTTTTTATCGAATTCTTTTCTTATATTATAATATATTGTATCAGGGAATGGGCTCCTCATCTCTTCTATTTCATCATCTACATGTATTGGAGTCTTAGCATATTTCTTAAGAAAAGTACTGGTTCCTACACCCTCATGACCATAGATAATTATTTTGAAGTTCATAAATTTCTACGAGATTTAATATCAATAAGTACTATTTTAACAGCTTAATATATAATTATATTTGATTGTGATTCTAATGAAACTATATACTATGGTCATATTAAAACTATGAGCTACATTTCTATTTTTTTTAAAATAATATTAAAAAAAAAATTTTATTTTAGATTTTTTTTACGCTGCCAAGTTAAACCTATAATTCCTAGAAAAACAATTGCCAATATTAGAATAGGATTAGGTCCAGGAATTCCTGGTTCTTCGGTTGTTGGCTGATTTTTATATACCAAAAAGCCGTACCATATAATATGATAAACTGAAATATAAATATTGTTAGTTAAATATGACAATATTGTATAGACTACAATTAGGAGAGAGAAGCGAAGATTTAATGAAGCTTTTCGGGGAGCATTGGTGGAGCAATTTCATTAATAGAAGCGATAATCGGATTCGATCAAAGAAATTTAGATATTGTAAAAATAATTACGTTAATTGTTGCTATAGTTATAGCTGTGATTATACTATTGAGTATAACTCGACCAATTAACCCTATTCCTCTGAATTGGATATTATTTGTAATCTTAGGAATAATCATGATTATTTACACTAGTATAATCGAAGGAATATTAGTGCTAATAGGAGGGTTTGTAGGATATACCGAACGATAATTGAATTTAAAGTAGAATCATTAAAAAATCAGGAATAAAAAATAAAAGTAAAAAAATCGTAAATAGTTGCTTTTTTCTATTTTATTTCAATATTATTTATCTAATGTTGGATTTCAATTGGTTTTAAATACGTATTCAAATTATTACCTATTTTTACTTTTTTGTCGCCACTATAAACAAAAGGTAATCCGTCTTCAGTAATATATTGATTTATGATCCCTTGACAATTTTGTGATCCACATTGACATATGAAGTTCCACTTCTCATCCCATAGTCCAGGATTCTCTCCTTTATGTACAATATTATAACTTATTGTGAGCTCTTCTCCTTTCCTAACAAAATTATTTGCTATTATATTGAGTTCATCTGTAATACGACAATTTGGAGAACAAGAATGATTAATATATCTCGAATTGGATTTTATAATCATCCATTTGTCATCATCAATCCATATAGCATAACATTTTTCTTCTTCAGGAATTTCATCTCTCCTAACAGTGAAACCTTCCAATTTTTCAACTACAGTACCAGGTAATAAATCAGTAGTGGCAATTAAACTCCTTCCATATGAACAAGGATTAATCTTTGAAGGATAATTCAATTTTGGTCCCTTACCCTATATGGGCAAGGTGACAGATACTTTACATAATTTATAAACTTTTGCTTTATACTTTTTTTAATATTGATTAATTTCCTCAAAAATATAAATTAATTGTTTACTAAAATCAAAAATAAGAAATATAAAGTAAAATAAAAAAATTTAAAAAATTACTTTTTTCTTCTTTTAGGCTCTATTTTTTTAATAATTATAGACTCAGCATGAATCTTACAGTTCTTTAAGATGACTTTAAAGCCACCAGCACCGCCAACACCGGGAATTGTCATACCAATTGTACCCATAGGTACCATTGCACCTTCTTCTGCCCATTCCTCCTCCTCTTCTTCCTCCATTGCCTCTAGCGCGGCCCAAGTCTCAACTACAGGATGACCCTTTTCTTTTAGAAAATCTTTTAGTTGATTGAGGTCTTGGACCTCCTCCTCTGTTGCTATCTTCGGCAATAAGTCTTGTGGGAGCAACTCGCCAAGTCTGTTTTTAACAGATTTAGGCATCCAGACAATTGTTTCTATTCCACCATCATATTTCTGATATTTTGGGCTTGCAATGTACTGTATACTCACACCATTAAAGCCAGGCATTTGTTTACCTCCACCGGTCTGATTGGCCATTGCTGAGAAAGGTAAACCATTTATCGCGACCCCATCAAAGTTACGATCAACAATTCCATGACCATTCACTTCGGGAATGTAGAAATCAATTGCCTCAAAACAGCCACATGAAGTATGAGGGAATTCCATTCCGCTGTAAAGATAAATTCTCTCAATCTCACCAAGTGAACGTTTCTTAATCATTTCATTTACACCAGAAAACTCTCCAGCAAGCTCATTTAGGCATTCTCCAGGTGGTACTTCATAGATGGGGCCTTTAGGATCTACCTTTGCCGCAGCTCTAGCGTCGAACCAACTTATTGAGCCACATAGCGAAGTTCTATCAGGTGTTATACAACATGCATGAGTAGGAGCAAAGGATTGACAAAGAACACAGCCATAAAACATGTTAACATCTTCATCATGGATGGTTCTCGCTCTTTCGTCTCTTTTATTATAAATTTCCATTGCCATTTCATAAGGTTTTTCAATGTCTTTTGCATCAGTATAGAAAGTAACTTGGGCTTGTTCAATAATTGGCAATTCTGCCTTATATAATCTAATTAAGATTGTTCCAAGCAAATCAAAAGAATTTAAACCTTTCTCGAAAGCGGATTTTGAAATACGCATCCAATTAGTATATCGTTGGTTTAAATGCATAATACCATTTACAAAGTTGCAAAATTCATGAACTCTCCTTTCAAATACGGCTTCTAAATCTTCTTCCAACTCAGGTCCAGCAACTTCAACTAAAATTCCAATAGGGTATCTTTCTCCTTCTTTCATGTCCTTAAGATCAGGACCATGAAGTATAACTTGACCATCCTTGATCTCTTTAGGTGATTTAACTCTGACTAATTCAAAGTGTTTTTCAATTTTAGGTCCGCCGAGCTCTACATACATTTGGTTTGCCCTGATACGTTCTCCCTCATATACGGGACCAACATCTACAGGCATATCTGAAAAACTCAATTTATACTTCTCCTCATAAAATTAGTTTAATTTTTCTTTTATTATAATAATTCAATTAATTTTTCTAAAAACTCTTTCCAATCATTATCACTAAAGTTAGGCAAGCTAAAACGCGCATTTGGGTGTGCATATTTATCTAATTCAATAGTTCTTACCCAATTTGAGAAATTTTTGATACGGCTTAAGGTTTGACTTACATAAAATACAAGATGTCCCCCAAAAATAGCCATGTTATACTGACCTTTTCCATCCAATCCTTTCCAACCTTCATCAACTAGTCTTGCTGTAATATTGATTAAAGACATATCCCAAAGTTTACGAGTATCAATCTTTTCTTTTAAATACTTGTAAGTATGCCCCGTAGCAATGACATGGCAATCCAACTTTTTAGCAATGTCGACATAATAATCAACTACCTTCTTACCATCGAGTTCCCATGTTAATGATTCTGCTCCAATCACAAAAACTTTGTTTTTTGGAGCTTTCAGAATGTTTGCCATGACTTGTGGTTCAAAAACGGTTGTACCCATTTCTGGCCCAGGAATATTCGCTTTTTGATATGGTCTTGCCATAATTCCACCAATTTCCTCTGTTTAAGTTTTTACATGTATATTTTAAAATAGTTGATATATTTTTAATTATTAAGCGTATTTTAAAAAATTTGGTTTTATTTAATTAAAGCAGATTTAAGGCTAATATTATTAAAAATTTCGTGAAAAGTTTAATGTGTGAGTTTAAAATTATTAGGAAAAATGATGGGTCTCAGATATTAGAAGATATTGTTGTATTATCCTACAATAAAAATTATGATTTAGTATGTAAAGATGTGTTGGGAATAGGTGAAACCTTAAAATCAAGCTTAATTCTGGACGTAAATACATTAAATCAAACATGTATGGTATTAGAATATTCATTTATTAGGGATTTCATTAAATTAATCAATAATTTAAATGATAATTCCGCTACAAAGGAACAAATTGAAACACTTCAAAATGAATTAGAAATTATTAAAAAAACACTATAGCCGTAATTTTTCAAACATAGCAGAATAATTAAAATATTAAAAAAAAATAGACGAGAAATCTCCTGATTTTCTCCTGGTTATTTGGTTTTGGCTTGGATTACTTCTTCTTTGGCGGGATTATTTCAATTTCAATAGATGATACATTTGTTTGAGTATTATCATCATTAGTTATTGTTTCGGTATCAATCTTTATCTCTCCATAAGTACTCCCCTGGACAAATTTATTAATGAGAATCTCAGCTACATCTACTGCTCTAGAGATTGATCTACCTCGAGCAAGAAGTCTTACTGGTTTATCATTCAAAATAACCATTGCTGCCATGACATAGCTCATAGATTTCTTTCTGCCAATAAAGACTTTTTCTGTATCATCTTCAACCTTCTTTTTCTTAGCCACTTTCTATCACCTATAAACAGATTGCTTTTAAATTTTCTTTAATTAGATTTTCAGCTTTTTGATCAAAGGTTTGTTTTTAATAAAATCAAATATGTATAGGTCGTTATGGATTATTAACTTAAACCATGATTTAAAGATTATGTAAATTTAATCAAGAAATACATAAATCATGGAATTATTTTTAATTAAGTATCCCATCCCCCTATTGCTCTAGCTTCTTCAATATCCTTTTCTACGCGCTCCTTAAGAGCTACATAATCGGTTTTGGCTACTCGATTAAGCGGAAATTCATCTAGAAACACAACTAAGGATGGTCTTTTATAAGCAGCTATTCCTTTACAATGATCAAACACTTCTTTTTCAGTTAAACTTTGTCCCTCTCTTAGTTTTATATAAGCAACAACACCCTCTGTGAATATTTCATGTTTAGCTCCAATAACACCAACAAACTCAACCTGAGATAATTCAGCAATAAATGTCTCAACTTCGGGTGGAAAAACTTGAAATCCTTTAGGTTTGATAAGAAATTTTCTACGGCCAGAAAGATGGAGACCCTTGCTATCAATAAAACCCATATCTCCAGTATAAAGATATCCATCAGTAGATAATGTTTTTCTTGTTGCTTCTTCATTACCAAAATAACCAAGAAAAGTTTGAGGACCTTTATAACATATTTCACCGATTTCTCCTTCTGGAAGTTCATTACCTGCACTTCCATCCTCTTTCATAGGCTTTCTAATAGTCATGGGGTAAATTGGGAAGTCATAGCCTAATGTTCCAGTAAATTCATCCAGAGTAAGGTCAGTTGGAGTATATGAACAAAATCCAGAACTTTCAGTTAATCCTAAACCAGTAAATAAATTTGGAGCCATTTCAGATAACTTTTCAAGGAATGGTTTATCAACAGGTTGACCAGCAGCAATAGCAAATTTAAGTGAACTTAAATCATACTCATTATAATTTGGTAATCTCCATTCCATTACAAATAAAGCGGGGATTTGACCCATTATAGTAACCTTATATTTTTGAATAGCATCAAGAGTTTTTACAGGATCAAAAATATGAAGCACCACACAGGTTCCTCCTTTAAATAATGGTGTCATAAACTGTTCTGTAGTTCCTCCAACATGAGATGGAGGGAGGTTTACTAGCATGATATCGTTAGAATCTGCTTTAAGTCCTTTAGATAAACACATATTTTGACATGTAATTCCCAGATTTGTGAGCATAGCAGGTTTAGGAAAGCCTGTACTCCCTGTAGTAAAAATAATCATAATAGGATCATTTTCACTAACTTTAGCACATTCTTCATTGAACTCTTTCATAATATCAGGTTTTTTTATTGCTTCAGACATTTCATTTTTTGCTTCCTCAGCAATCTGATATGCGGGAATTATCCCTTTTCTATATTTATCGTCAGGGGTGCTGAATTGTACTACATATTCTAACCAAGGATGAGTTTTCATAATTGCTGCACCAATCATTCCGAAATTTGCTACAGACGTCTTTCCTAAATGGCAATACATTTTTGTTTTTTCTTTTAATAATTCTAAACACCTAGTAATTTCTGGAGGTTTCAATCTAAGATCTAATGGTGTCCAAATTACACCCAGTTTTGCACAAGCATATCCTAAAATAATATGTTCATAGAGAAAAGGTAATGAGGTTATGATAATATCTCCTTTTCTAAATCCCATATTGAAAAGTTTAAATGCCATAGTATTAATTGCTTCATAAAATTCTTTAAAAGTTACTTCCTTACCGGTGTCATACATAATAACTGCTTTTTTATCGGGGCGTTCTTTAGCCCATTTTTCTATAACTCCTACAATTGTATGAGGATGTTCATTAAATTCTTCCCAAGAAATTGTTTTTCATCTCCTTGATATTTTCGTATATTTATATTAAAGAATTTTAATAAGTTAAAAAACGTTTATGGTTTCCAATTAAATTTTTCCCGTAGATTATAAATCATTTCGTCTTTATCTTCAAATTTATACCAGTCAGAACCAATTTTTTCTAATCCATAACCTTCTTTGAAACTTTTATCAAGTAAATGATTACTAAATAACTTAATTGCATTTAAAACAGTTTGATTTTTCGAATTAAGAAATTTTGCTTTTTCCAGGGCAGCTATCATAAGATCCTCTTTTGAATCAACGATCTGATCAATTAGACCTATTTCTAAAGCCTTTACAGCATCAATTTTCTCCGAAAACATTAGCATCTTCTTAGTCCAAGGAATTCCTATTATTTTAGAAAATAATATGACGCATCCTGTACCTGGAAATATAGCCGAGTTAATTTCAGGCATTTGAAAGAAGCTGTCGTTTATGGCGATGCGGTAATCACAACAAACCAAAAATACAACGCCTTCTCCTAATGTACGCCCGTTAATTGCACAAATAGAAGGTTTACCATTATATAACAATTCACAAACTTGTGCAGCTAATTGCTCTAACTTTTTTACACCTTTGTAATCATAGGACGTCACAGCACCTAAATCCATCCCCGTGCTAAAACTATCTCCATTTGCGGTAAGTATTAGTCCTTTAATTTTATTATTTTGCTGACAATAGATTAATACTTTTTTCAAATATTCTAACTGTTCAATTGTAAAAGCATTAGATCTATGAACTCTATTAAGCGTTATTATTCCAAACCGTCGTTTAATTGAGAATTCAATATAATCCCCCAAATTTAGTTCATTCGAAAACATAAATAAGATTAATTTTTACTTAATAAAAAAGAATAATAATTTGAATAGCAATAGAGATTTATAGAATAAGAAACATAAAAAACATCTTTATACTTAACCTTATCAAATGTCTGCTAAAATTATAGATTACATGAAGGAGGATTCAGAAATTTTAAAGAAGAAAGATTTAATTAAGGTAACTAATTTAAAAAAGACTTTTTCTCAGATTAACCAACATCTTTATGGAAAATTAAAGTATACAGATACTGATACTAGATCAAGGTCTAAAGAAATTATAAATTTACTTTTGTGCAAAATAATTGATGAAAAAGACAAGGAATCTGAAGAACCTGTTGATTTCTGTATAAAAAAAGGGGAAAATGAATATACTTTATTTTTGAGAATTCAAGATTTTTTTAATAGAAATGTTAAGAAAAAATATAAAGATATAATCGGTAAGGATGAAAAAATTAATTTAAATCAAGAATTAGTCTATTTGGTTGTTAAAGAATTACAAAATATTGCCCTCTTACATTCTTCTCGAGATATTTTGAGCGATGCTTTTGAAGTCTTCGTGAGTAAGGTATTAAAGGATGAGGGGGGACAATTTTTTACACCAATTAATGTAATAAAATTTATGGTAAATTATTTAAACCCCGAAATAGATGATAAAATTTTAGATCCTGCTTGTGGTCATGGAGGTTTTTTACTTGAAAGTAAGGATTTACTTTGGCTAAAAATTGAAAAAAGATTTAGAGCGGATGAAAAAATTATTGAAGAAAAGAAGTATGGAGTTATTTCCAATTTATATGGTATAGATAAAGACTCTTTTTTAGTCAAACTATGTAAATTATATTTAGAGATTCTTAGTGGTGAAAAATCTCATATATTTTGTGAAGATTCCTTAGATATACAAAGATATCAAATTGAAGCAAGGAAAGTAATTACAGATAATTCATTTGATTACATTATAACTAATCCACCTTTTGGTTCTAAAATTCCAATTAATAATAAGTCTATTTTATCTAATTATGAACTGGCACATATATGGAAAAATATTAAAAGTAAATGGGTAATGCAAAATAAACTAGTTAAACAACAGCCACCACAAATTTTGTTTATTGAACGATGTATCCAATTACTTAAAGAGGGAGGGAAGTTAGGAATTGTATTACCAGAAGGAATATTTGGTAATCCGACAGATAGGTATATCTGGGAATATTTAAACTCAAATGGTCAAATTTTAGGGATTATCTCATTAGATCAAAACACATTTCAGCCTTATACATGCAATAAAACTAGTATTTTGTTTTTTCAAAAACTTAAAAATGTCCCAGAAGATTACAAGATTGATTTTGCTATTGTAGATAATATTGGCCATGATAAAGATGGAAAAGTTCTATACAAATTAAATAAAGATGGTAGTAAAAAATTGGATTTAAGTGGAAATCCAATTATTAATGATGAGTTATCAGATTTACATTTAAAATTGATTGATGGAGAAGATTTTGATTATTTCAAAAACCAAAAGATATTTAAAATTAAAAGAAGTCAAGTAAAAAATGAAATTTATATACCAAGTTATTATACAGGAGTTGAAAAAACACTCAAATCATTAACTACTAAAGATGACATAATATTAACTACTTTTGGAGATTTAATTAAACAAAATATAATCTATGCCAATAAAAATGGCTATCTCCCGCGTGGAGATGAAATTGGTTCTCACGTTTATGGATTAGGAGAAATACCTTTTATACGTACGAGTGAAATCCATAATTGGGAGATCAATCTCAATTCAAACAAAAAAACATCAGAAGAAGTTTATCAGATTTACAAGAACAAACAAAATATTGAAGCGGGAGATATTCTTTTAGTTAAAGACGGTGGGCCTCATTTAATTGGAAAGACAGCATATATAACAGAATTAGATACAGAAATTATTATCCAAAGCCATATTTATCAAATTAAAGCATTTGAAAACGATAAGGCTATTGATTCATACTTATTATTATATCTTATTAATCTTGATATCGTTCAAAAACAAATTCAAGCAATCACATTTGTACAAGGAACGATAGCAACAATAGGGAATCGTATCATGGACATTTCTTTACCATTACCATCCGATATTAACAAACGGAAGGAAATTTCAAACTATGTAAAAGAAATTATTGAGAAAAAAATTGAAATTAGGAAAAAAATTAATAATCTAAATATGTTCTCCTCTAATAATTTGTGAAAGAACCATGAAGATCGAAAATTTTTCCCTACAGTTTTATGAAGATGTTGTAGATATCTGGAAAAAAACTGGAATTAGTATCACATCTTCAGATACTAAAGAAGGAATTAATATAATGTTAAATAAAAACCCAGATCTTTGTTTAATTGCTAAAATTGATGAAAAAGTGATAGGTGTGGTGATGGGTGGATTTGATGGCAGAAGGGGATATGTACATCATTTAGCTATTGACCCAGAATACCAAAAAAAAGGATATGGGAGATTATTAATGGATGAATTAATAGAAAGATTAAAAAAAAAAAGAATTCATAAAGTACATTTATTCATCGAAAAGCATAATGAAGATGTTATAGCTTTTTATAATAAATTAGACTGGGAGATTAGAAAAGATCTAGTTATGATGAGTTTTATCCCAGATAAAAAATTGTATATGCCAAAAATTTAAGGTATTGAATATGAAATGTCGTTATTTGAAATATTAAGTTGGATTAGCTTTCTAACTCTTAACCTTAGTGTTTTTCTAACTTTCTTCTTTTATATATTAAGTGTTATACCTCTAACTCTTGAAGAGAAGATTGGAGAAAAATCATGGAAATTATGTGCTATTTTTAGGATTATATCAGATATTTTATTTTTAATTCTAATTGTCTCAATTTTAATGTGGATTTGGTTTCCAATTTCTGTTCTTAATTGGCGAATTTCAGATAATACTCTCTTTTTAATAGTTATCGCAGTATTGATTGCGATTCCAAGCTTTTATATCCTAATAAGGGCATTAAAAGATGCTGGAAAAGAAAC
>JBHLKA010000031.1:0-23408 GCA_048887145.1 Candidatus Hodarchaeota archaeon | reverse complement strand
AAGTTTCTAATAGATGTTTTAGTTAATATACTCATTAGTTCGATAAGATATAGTAAAAAACCCTCAATTGAATTGAAAATTATCATCTATAGAAGCAAGGAAGATAATATAAACTATGTTAAAATAAAATTCATCGATTATAAAAAAGAGATCTTAAACATAGAGAAAGATATGATTTTCAAAAAGGAGAGAGAAAAAGATAGCAGAATTAAAGAAATAATTTTAGGATTTCTTTTAGTTGAACGTATCTTAAGTAATTATAAAGGGAGAATATGGGTAGAAGGAAATAATTTTGTTATCTTAATACCTGAAGCTTAGAAATTTAATACATCTCAATTACTTAATCCTCAGTTTCTTTGAATTATACTGTATACTTAGAGAGAATAAGGTTTATCCTTTATTTTTTTTTTTACACCATATCTCCGCGCTTGTAATTTCCACCCAAGATTACCAAAAGTCCTATAGAAATTGTAAGGTATGAACTTTTTTGATAGTAAATCAATTGCTTCTTGAGGGATATCTTTACCATCTTTTAAAGCGTGAGCTGCAATATCTAATCCTTTTACAACGTTTCTTACCATTCCTCCTCTCTCGTCTAGCGGAATTCCATTTATTGCTCCGCCTCCGCCAACAGCAATTCCGCCTTTCCATATAAAGCCACAATCTATAGAGAAAATTCTACAAATTTGAAGTGCTGTACTATTTTGGGAGACTTCAGGGAATCCATTATTACATATTGCGATAAAGTCTTGAGATTTCTTGCTTTCAATTGTATTTCTTCTTTCTTTAATTAGCTCCATTGCTTTAATAACGGGAGCTGGTAAGCAATCAATATATAAAGGAAATGAAAGAATTATTAAATTTGCCCTATCAATCATTTCAAAAAGATTTTGTATTGCTACTTCTCGATTTACAAGTCTATGGATAAAACCTTTCTCAATTTTCATCCCTGATTCTTCTAATCTTGAGATTAGATAATTTCCAAGAGATGCTGAAGTGCTTTTTTCACCTTTTGGGCTACCGATTAACAAGAGTGCGTTATTATTGTTCTTCATGTCTTTTCCTCCACCTTTTTTAAGATATTCGAAAATTCGCTTATAAAGTCATGCTCATTTAAGATTTTATTGTATACAATCGCTTCATGCACTGGTGCACCCATGTTAAGTGAATTACGATAAACTAATTCTTTAAATATAGCTTCCCTTTCCTCATCTGGCTTATCCATAACTCCGACAGCAATGATTGAGGCCCTATTTTTATAGCGATATTTATGATGAGTTTCCCCCTCTCTTTTTGTAAAGAAGGGTAAAATCGTTGGTAGAAACCTATCTAATACTTTTTTCAACTCAGAGGAATATCCACCAAATATAATTGGTGAAAAATGAATGATCAGATTACTCTGAACCATTTTTTTAGCAACATCTCGACCATAATCGTCTATTTTACATTCCCCAGGTGTTCTTACCCAACAATCAAAACAACCTTGACAAGCTGCAACTTTAATATCTTTTAACATGATTTGTTCTACTTCAAATCCATCTCTTTCAAGTACTTCTACTATTGAGGAACAAATCATACTGAAATTATCATTCTTTAGACTTCCATTTAATAGTAACGCTTTCAATTCATTATCACTTTTAACCAATATTATTTTTCTATTGATTAAGAATTATAATTAAGCAGAGTTTTTTTAAATTATAAGTGCTAAATTAGCATAAAATAAATATTTAATCTCTTTTCAAAAAAAAAATATTAAAAAGATAAAATTCTTCATTTGTCCCGGACACCTATTTTTTCACCGATGGGGCATGTGTATTTTGCGTGACAGTGTAAACATGCTATTTTAGGGAAAATAACAAAGAAACGAAACATTAGCAAACCTAAGATTATTAAAAAGCTTGTTAAAAGAAATAAAGAGAAATTTAAGATTAAAGCAGGGACTGAGGCTACAATTGGGAAGAATAAAGCAGCCATATAGATATTATTGTAGCAAAGTAACCCCTCAGCCCTTTTTGGAAAATCTTTGGGATTCCCTTCCTTCGCTAATTTTGTTGAGACTTTATTTAAACCAGATACACAACACGAATCTTCCATTCTGTAATACACACAATTTGGGCACACAGTCAATGGCATAAGAATGTACATCTGTAGAAAGGCAAAAATAATATAAATTAAACCTATTATATACCCCAACCATAAAAATGTATACCCTATAATTAAACCTATTCCTCCTATTAAATAATGCAGAATTGTTGAAAATTCATAAATAAAAACTCGAAAGAATGGATAATTGTGATATAACTCAGCTCTTTGTTTTGATTCTTTAATTTCTGATGAATATCCATAAGTTTTTTCACTCATTTAATTAATCAACCTATCTTCTAGCATAATTTTTATTTATCTCATTAAATTTTATGAATTCCAAATTGAATCTAATTTTTGCTGATCAACGTAAAGTCATTTTTAATTATAAGTGCTAAATTTGCATAGAATAGTATTTTAATATCTTATCAAAACATGCAAATATTGCAGTTTATTTTTAAATTAACTAAATGAATCCTTTATACAAAAAAAAAAATTATTAAATAAAAAAAATCTGGTCAAAATTTATCATGAATGTAATAAAAAACCATCCATTAACTAGCTACTTTATTCTAGCTTATAACTTAACGTGGATTTTAGCTTTACCTTTAATTCTAACTGGTTTAGGGCTAACGGCAGTAGATATGAATTGGCACTTTTTAGGTGCTTTAGGTCCTACTATTTCAGCTATAATAGTTGTTTATCTAGCTAAAGGAAGACTTGGATTAAAAGAGCTTAAAGAAAGGTGCCTTAAGTGGAAGGTTGGATTTTTTTGGATTCTTTTTTCGGCTTTCATTATGCCCCTTTTCCTTGTTTTAACAATTTTATTGAACTTTCTTTTTACAGGAACTATAATTGACTTGAATTCATACATGATAAATAACGGATTAGTAGATATTGGTTCAGTTTTATTATGGATCTGGGTTGGTGCGATTTCTTACGGCATATTTGAAGAAATTGGATGGAGGGGTTACGCATTACCCAAATTGCAAGAGAAATATAACCCTCTAATCGCAACCCTTATACTATTCCTTGGTTGGAGTGTTTGGCATGCACCTTTTTTCTTTTATAGATTTTCAATAACAATGATTTTTGGATGGCTCTTTGGCTTATTCATGGGTGCAATTCTTATGACATTTATTTACAATAGTTCAGGAGGGAGTGCATTAATGGCAATTATATTCCATATTTCCAATAACATTGTCTGGTTATTTAATATCGCTGAAATTCAAATGTATATTTCTATTATGATGGCGATTTTAGTTGTATTTATATTAATAATCTGGAGAAAAACACTTTCCACAAAAAAAAATTGAGAATTTAAAAAGGCTTAGAAATTGAATGCTGTAGGTTATATCTTGAAAATTATAACCTGAAATACTAGTTAAATAACTTTGGATTTGGCATATACTTTAATCGGAAGCATTACTTTGAATTAATTTATCAATCCAACTCTCGAAATAAAACATTTTAGTGGGCACAAAGCTGATTACCTTTTTAACATATGGAATATTTTCAATTTCCTTAACGTGTTCGTCAATTTCTCTCAATTTATTTATAAATACAGTAATTATGAATGCTTCTTGGTTAGCGACTCTCCACACATAGAAATAATTTTTTACTATTTGCATAACCTTATTAAAAGATTCAGACGAAATTCTTTGAAATTTAACAATTAATAGGTAAGAGAGAAAATCAGCTGCGCTTGTATCAAGGTCTATCATGAAAAGAATTATGTTATTTTCCCTCAGATAGCTCAACCTTCTTTTGACAGTTTTAGTTGAGATTCCTAGCTCATCTGCGATCTCTATATCGGTTTTTCTACAGTTATCTTTAATTGAATTCACTATCTTCCAATCTGTTTTGATCAATCTTTTATTTTTAAAGCCTAAATCTGGAGGAATAAGTAAAATAAAATTTTCTAAGTTTTGTATTTCCTCAAATTGCATCAATTTTTCAAGATTTTTTTTGAATTCATAATCGTCAGAGTATATATGAATAATCTGCATCTTATTTTGGAGAGAAATAGCCCCTCCGCTAACCTCATCTAGTTGTCCAATACGTTCAATTAATTCTTGTTGATCTGTGCCTTGTTTTACCTCAGCAAGAGTATAACACACTGATTTTTGAAACATTAAGAAATTGAGATTGGTTGTAAATTTCATTATTACTCCCAGATCCACAAGGTTATTAACCCTTTTCTTGACTAGGTAGGGTGTTAACTTAACTTTCTTCGCAATTAATTCATAAGACATTCGTCCATCAAAAAGCAACAACTTTAGAATTTCTAAGTCTTTATCATCCATTTTAAAGTTAATATTAATTTCTTTTGTACTAATTAATGTCCAATTTCCTTATTTATTTTTATTAAACAGTACATTTTTATAAAAATTTATGTCCAGTTAATAGGATTGAAATCGCCGTATTCTTTAAATATCTCAAATATTTCATAATACATGAGAAAAACTGAGTAGTATTTGTCTGTTTTTCTTAATAAGTTACTAATAATTAATAGGAGGTAAAAATTATGAAAGAAATATTAATATTGCATCAAAGTCAAAATACAAGTTGGTACAAACCTTGGAATAAACGATCCTTTGGTTTAAATATCATCGGATTCATGAGTATAGCTATTATAACAGCTATATTTACCGTGTTCTTTGATATTGTAATGATAGGAATAGGATATATTTATCTTTATTTTGTAATGATTTTTCTAATGTTGATAACATATTTTTTCTGTGTTTATTTAAAGACAATGGGCACAGCTTTTTTCTTTTTCGGACTCTGTGGCATTATCGGAATTCCGATTGAAATTATAATAGAATGGCAGATAGAGAATACTTTAAAGTCTCCATGGGGTGCTGTATATTGGGCTTTAATTTATATTGCATATGGCTTGTCTATAGATCTCTCATTATGGTTGTTAAAACCTGCTAAAAATGAGAGAAAAGCAGTTCTATTTTCCTCATTAATCTCTTCAGTCAGTTTTGTCTTACTAAGCATAGTGTCTGGATTTTTTTACAAATCTGGATTTTTGGTACCAGGTGTTGACGATTTTCTCACGTACGGATACTTTTTGATACCATATTCAATCATTCAGGGAGTAATGGGGGGTTTTATAGGGTGGTATATTGCCAATTATATCCTAAAAAATAGAATTCAAAAGGAAAATTCAATTATGAAATAAATAAAAAAAAGTGATAAATATAATGGGTAAATTGAGATTAGAATTTGATGAAGCGTTAGAATTATGTGAACAAGTTCGTGCACAGAATAAGAAAAAATCGATTTCTTTTAATAAAATGTGGTGTTGGGGATGTGCAAAATTCACTAAAACTCCTGAGAAAAGATGCTTCGCAAATGCTGAAGATGGAAGTAATACTGGATGTGTTCAAGTTAATAAATTATATCAAAAGCTGAAGAACCTATAAAAATTTTTTTTTTCTTTTTTCTCCTTCCACTAAATAGTTTTCTAGCAAGGTTACATTAATTCACCCTAGTACTCTCTTGGCTCCTGGGATTAACCTTAGAATAAAACTTATTATAAAGCAAAGTAGAATCACTATAGGCAGAACAATTGCGACTTTTAATAATGGATGGATAACTATTCCAGTAAATAATACTGAAACGCTAACAAGAACTACAGAATGGATAAGATATATTGTATAAGTATTTTTCGATATTGTTTTAGTCACTTTTCCTTGAGTATTAAACTTTTTACGAAACAATGTTATTAATCCAATAATCATTCCAACGCCGTAGATGGATTCCCAATTGGCATAAGCAAACGATTCCCAATTAAGATCGCCTAGTAGCTTGTCGGGCTCTCCTTCAAACGCCCCCGATACAAAACCTAATGCAATTGCGTAAACAATAGATAATAGAGCAATAGTTAACCACAATTTTCCCTGAGAATCAGGCATCCTATTGAACCAATCTCGCTCATATCCGACGACACCTAAAATCAACATTATTATATATTGAACAATATTAGCCACCTGAATATTTAGAATAACGTCACCTCCATTCAAGGGAAACCATAAACGTACAATAAATGTGAGAAAGTTCATAATTATGATGATGAATATAATTTGTGAATTTCTTGGAGTTGGTCGCACAGTCTCTTTCTTCGTATTCTTCTTAAACATTTGACGCCAAAAACAATAAAAAAGCGCAAATATCAATAGTGTCACGGTAAACCATAATGGACCATTTCCATTAATAAATCTTTCTATTCCTTCCCAAGATTGAAAATAACTAAGATAAAACACAGAAAAGGTTTCTGGTGTATTAGAAAGGAGATATATTATAAGAGGATCAACAATAGCTACATAAATCAATATTGGTATTCCCAGACGAATAAATCGGTCCTTTAAGAACTTTCGCGGACCTTTACGATTATAACTTCCTGGTAAAAAATAGCTGCTTAATAAGAAGAAAAGACCCATAAAAAAACCTTGGTTAAGCGCAGCAAAGACAGTAAGCAAGATAGAGGTAAACTCATTAGTATTGGGGTCCTTATAATACCAACCACCTAAAGCTCCGTAGGTAATCATAGTATGGAGCATAATTACGAGAACAGTTAATAAAATCCTTAAATTATCAATGTAATACATTCTTACTGATTTTTTCTCTTCCTCCATTTAATCTCTTCTCCTTTATCTGATATTTGATCAACAATAATATGCCCACGCATTATGTTATCTTTTAATAAATCATTATTAAAATATTTAATATAGAAACTCTACCTTATGTCTGGATTTATATTATAATTAGTCGTAAAAAAAATTAAATAAAATATTATAGAAAGTTTCTAAAACCCACGTTTTAATTCTTTGAATATAAGAGAACGAGTGTGATATTAATTACTGAAGATAAAATTATTTTAATTACAGGGTCTACAGATGGCATAGGATATCAAACCGCATTAGAGCTTGTTAAGTCTGGTTATCATGTAATTGTACATGGAAGAAATTGGGAAAAAGCGGAATCAATGATACAAAGAATCGAAAAGATAACTAATAAAAATAATATGAGTAGCGTCTATGCTGATCTTAGTTCTTTGAATGAAATCAAAGAAATGGTAAAGGATATTTACGATCATTTTAATAGATTGGACGTTCTAATTAATAATGCTGGAGTTTATAAATCAAAGCGACAAATAACTCCAGAAGGCTTAGAAGAAACTTTTGCGATAAACTATGTGGCACCCTTTCTTCTTACGAATCTTTTAATCAATTTATTGAAAAAAGCGAAACCAAGTAGAATAGTTAATGTAGTTTCACGAGTTCAATCAAACCATTTGGATTTCAATGATTTACAATTTGAAAGGGGGTACACCGGTGTAAAAGCTTATGCTAGATCAAAAACAGCTCTTATCTTATTTACTTATCTCCTCGCAGATAAATTACATAATACAGATATAACTGTAAATTGTCTTCATCCAGGAGTGATAAATACAAAATTATTGAGATCTGCTTATGGATCTGGTGGTGCACCACTTTCAGACGGCGCTAAGACCTTAATTTTTGCTGCTCTAGCACCAGAATTAGAAAATGTAAGTGGAAAATATGTTGTAAATAATCGTTCAGAGCTCTCGAAAGATATTACTTATAATAAAGAGATACAGAAAAGACTTTGGAAGAAAACAGAAGAAATTATAGGGATCGAATTTGGAAATTTTTAAGTGATAACACTTTACTTTAATCCTAGAATCAGAATTATGTTCAAATTCTAGAATCTTCTAAAAATAAAGAGTTAAATTAATTTTGGGAATTTTATATGTTTAAAATCGAATCTAAAATTGAAATTTAGTCATAAGATGGAACTAAAAATAGCTAATTCGTTCGAAATTCCTACATTCAGTAAATCTTATAAACTATTTAGACATTTCTAATATTTAAGAAGACATCAAAATTTAAGTAATAAAAACAAATAAAATAATAAAGTTATCTAAAAATTCGGAAACGGAGGTAAACTTTGTTTAATGATAAATCAAAAATTAGAGTACGGGTTCAAAATAACTGATTTTGGTGAGATTAATAATAATAGTCTTAATGATTTCGGTTTCTCTCTAAAGGAATTTTTCTCAAAGAAAGAAAATTCTGTATATGACTCTTTTTTAATTAAAAGTTTTGAATTTAAGAAACATGGTAGGAATGGTAATTCTTTTCTTCTAGAATTTGAAAAATTGTTAGAAAATTTAATTGCTAGCGTTGAATATTGACGAAAAAGTACTTAAAAATAAATATTTAATTCCTAAAATTAAAATAGAGAGGTATTTAAAATGTATTGTCCGAACTGTAAGGCGGAGCTTAATGATATTAATCAAAATTTTTGTGAATTTTGCGGTTATGATTTAAATATAGAAGTCAAAAATTCTAATGAACTAGAAAATCATAAGACAAGCAAATCATTTTCACGCCGGCATTGCTGCTAACTATGTTTTTATTCTATTATGAAAATATTTATTAATAAGAGATCGCTCATAACTCACAAAATTAACTAATGAGGTGAAATTGTATTCCAGATTTACTAAATATAAAATGTGTGCCTTGTGAGGGTGGTATACCTCCTCTTATTAAAGAAAAGGAGAATGAATACATTAAGGAAGTAGAGGGGTGGTCTCTCATAAGAGAAAAAGTTCATCGAATTAAGAAGGAATTTTCTTTTGAAGATTTTAAAGAGGCGATGATATTTGTAAATAAGGTTGCAGAGCTTGCAGAGGAAGAAGGGCATCATCCCGACATTTATATATATTATGATAGAGTTATATTAGAACTCCATACTCACGCAATTAAAGGGCTCCACCTTAATGATTTTGTACTTGCGGCAAAAATTAACGAACTATATCAAAAATAGCTATTATACATTTTTCTGGTGTACTAGGACTTTTCTTAGATGTATAAGATTTAGTATAAATCTAATAAAAAAAATAAGTTAATTGAGAATTATTTTGTTTTAGATAATCCTATTTTATTAAGCCATTCTTTCTCTGAACCCTTAAAGTAAATTTTAGGAATTTGAGTGCCACTAGGGTAACCTTGGGCTACCTCTGGGCCTAAAATTATGAAACTGGTGCTGTATTCCTTATTAGACCGATAGATTTTAATAGTGATAGTATTATAATCCTTAACTTCTGAAGCAAGAATAAGAAAACATGTTTGTCCCATAGTTTCTTTGAAGAATTGAAGCTTCCAACCTTTTGGAACTTCTAATTTAATATCTAATTTAATTTTTTTTTCATTAAGTTTTAAAGAAACTCCTAGGATTTTTTCTATATTTGGTCTAATTACAGGATCTCCCCAATAATGTAAAGTAACTTCAATATTATTTGCTATAGAAACGCTAGATTGTGTATCTAATTTTAATGCTGTTAACACTTTTTCATTGCGGAAAAGCAAAGATAAAATACTCTCGGGAATTATTGTGTGTTCTCCAAAAGTAACTGAATCAGATTTTTTGAGTAACACTTTTTTTGCAATATTAAATACTCTTTCAGTTAGTTCAGTTATATTTTTAGGAGCATCTTTTAATCCTCCTTTTTTGGTTAGAAGATGTAGAACTATTTTTTCACCTATAGGCTCACTCCATTTTTGAGGAATTCCTTTTGTTCCATTAATAATCCCTAATAATGCTCCTAATGTCGCTCCAGTACAATCTGTATCATATCCGCAATTTACAGCTTTACATAATTTATCACCAAAATTTTTTCCATAAAGCCAGCCTAATATCGTAAAGCCATGATTTTGAGGGGCATTTAAGGGAGAATTATGACCAAAATACAATAGAATTCGCTCTCTTGCATCTATCCAAGAAATTTCATTTTCAAAGCACCATAAAGCTTCACGTATAGCTCTTGAAATTATTGAATGAAGTGGAATCATGGCTAAGCCAATCTGAATTAATAATTTGGGATCTTTTAATACGAATGCAGCACTTTCAACAGCAGCCCAGAACATTTCACCATACATTCCCTCACCACCGGCATGATCAATTATAGCGTCCTTTAATGCTATAGAAGCTGCTAATTGAGGATCTCCCGGTGCAATAGAAGCCCATATTTCACTGCGAATTGGTGAGCCCATCTCATCAATAAAATAATTTTCAAAACATCCAGCTATAGGTGGCATCAATCCACGATTTAAATTACGTTTTAAAAATCCATATTCATTCCAAGGGTAAGCAAAAGCATAACGTTTCCAATAATCAGCAAAATCTACTAATGAGGGATTTATACCTCTTTCTTCTATCATTTTAAGCCAAATAAGCTGAAAATCAAGGTCATCATTCGGTGTGGGTTTATTTGGTATAGGATCGTAATAAACTAAGTTATTTACAGATTTTTTTGTTTCATATGGAGCGCCTAGTGTACCTCCAATATTTTTACCCTGCCAACAAGCATAAACTTTATCCAAATATTGATTTTCACTTATTTTTATCTTCTTCAAAAATTTCACCTTAAAATCAAAAATTCAATTAGCTCACGAATCGTTTTATAAACAGAATAATGCAAGTATGTTTAATATAATTATCATTTCAAAAAATCCATATATAGGATTAAATCAAAGTATTTTTTTTAATTTAAAATCAATTGATAAAATTTTAAGATTTAATTAATAGGCTCTTTTATAACGTAAAGATTTTATTTAAATCTTTTCTAAGTTGATCACGAAAATTAGGATGGGCAATATTAATCAATGCTTTTGCAGTTGACGTACTGTTTTTCCACGTAAATTGGCGATATCAAATTCAATAACAACATAATGGACATCATTTCGTAATGTGATTACGCTTGCTCCTTCATTCAATTTAGAAAGTATTCGACCTATTGTTCCTTTTTTATTCGATAAGGGAAGAGCAATAATAGATTTAGCTCCAGGAGATAAATTGGGTGCTCGAACAAAATCAACTTGAGTTAAAAACAATTTATTATTATGAAAAATTTAACAATTTAAATTTGAAATAATAATAATTTTAAAATTGCATAAATGACATAAAAACCAATTAATAGGGCTCCTTCCCATCTTTTTAATGTTTTTTCACTCCATAAGAAATAGAGTGTAATAAATAATGCCACTAATAGAACGGGAACATCAAAAACCAGAAGAATCATAGGAACATTAAAGCTAATTATTACTGCTCCTGCCCCTGTAGCTAATAAAATATCACAGATGTTGGAGCCTAATATATCTCCTATAGCAATTCCATATGATTCTCTCCTTATTGCGGTTAAGTCAGCTATCAGTTCTGGCAAACTTGTACCGAAGCCAACTATTAAGACTCCAATTACATTCTCAGGAATATTGAATTCTCTAGATATGTCATGAGCTGCTAATAATGTGATTTCTGCTGCGAATAATAAAATAAAAAGACCAACTAAAAAAATGCTAACATCTTTATATACTGATGAGGTTTTATGAGGGCTCTCAATGGGCTCAACGCTCATTGGGTCTAAACCTTTTTTTTCAAGCAATATAACTTTCGATTTAATTTTCATTAGACGCTTTTCACTCCAAATTACTAATGACAGATAAATGAAATATATGATTATCATTATTAGCGCTTCTAACTGAGTAAGTATTCCATCAAAAGAAAAAACAAGAAAAATTAATATTGAAATTAAGAGCATAGGTCCTTCTCTTCTTAATTCCCACTTACTAACAAAAATGGGTTTATTCACTGCTAAAATTCCTATTATTAAAGTAATTTGAGTTAAAAACGATCCAATTTTGTTTCCAATTACAATTCCATCAATATTAGGATCAATACCCAAAATCTTATCAAAACCACCCATTATACTAACAGCAATTTCTGGTAAACTCGTCCCAATCGATAATATCGTCAATCCTACCATTATATGACTGATATTGAAACGATCTGCAATATTTTCTAGACCTATTATTACACATTGAGCACCAAAATATAAGCCAATAAATCCTAATATTAGAAAAGTTATTGCCAATACAAGCATAGCTTGTTATTAAAGATAAGCTTGGATATAAAGTTTTATTATTAGAATCAATACTTTAGGATTTTATAACTATCAATTTTATGAATTTTTGATCTGATGTAAAGAGGTTCTTTTATCCCATGAAGATTTTATAGAAATCTTCTTTTAGTTGATCGCGAAAATTAGGATGAGCAATATTTATCAAAGCATTTGCACGTTGATGTATTGTGTTCCCACGTAAATTGGCAATACCATATTCGGTCACTACATAGTGCACGTCATTACGTGAGGTGGTTACACATGCTCCTTCATTTAATTTAGTAACTATTCGACTTATAGTTCCTTTTTTATTTGATGAGGGAAGAGCAATAATAGATTTACCTCCAAGAGATAAACTTGATGCTCGAACAAAATCTACTTGACCACCAACACCCGAATATTGTTGATACCCCAGTGTATCCGCACATACCTGGCCAAATAAGTCAACTTCGAGGGCAGAATTAATTGAAATTAGATTTTTGACTTTACCAGCTATCATAACATTATTGGTGTAATCAACAGTATGCATTTCAACATTAGGGTTATTATCAACAAATTGGTAAAGTTTCTTAGTACCCATTAAAAAGGTAGCGATAAATTTACCAGGATGTAAGTTATTATATTTATTTGTAATGACTCCTTTTTCATATAATTCCACTACTCCATCAGAAAACATTTCGGTATGAATTCCTAAATCTTTCTTTTCCTGAAGAAACTTCAACGCAGCATCCGGAATTCCACCAATACCTAATTGCAGATTTGCCTTATCTGGGATTAATGAAGCGATATTACGACCGATTCTTTCTTCAACTTCCGTAATTTTTGGAAGAGGAATTTCAATTAAGGGCCTGTCAGTCTCTACAATATAATCGATATCTGAGATATGGATATTCGCACCCTTGGTTCTAGGCATTTGCCTATTTACTTCAGCAATGACAATTTTCGAAGATTTCGTGGCTTGCACGGTATAATCTACAGATACTCCATAGCTCATATAACCTTCTTCGTCTGGTGGAGAAAGCTGAATAAGCGCGACATCTACAGGTAAAATGTTGTCTCTAAAAAGGCGCGGAATTTCAGAAAAGTACGTTGGAGTATAATCAGCTCTTCCCTCTTTTATTGCTTCTCTTGTTCCAGCTCCTGCGAATAGAGAATTATGGCGAAAATTTTGTTTCATTTCAGGTAAACAATATTCACATCCTCTAAGAGGAACCATATGAACAATTTCAACATTTTGGAGGCGATCTTTTTGTCTTACAAGTTCATCTACTAAAACAATTGGTTCCCCAGCAGCATGTCCAAATACTACTCTATTTCCAGATTCTATATTTAAGATTGCCTCTTCTTTTGAGGTACATTTTTGAGAATAATCATCTTTCCAATCCTTCATATTAGCTACACCATATAATTATCAAAATTGTATCAACTATTCATAAACTACTATCTTTTTAAAAATTCGATCACATTCTGGGTCCAAAGCTTAAGCTCTTGAATAATCAAACCATGGCCTGCATTCTCAAATAATAATAATTCGGCGTTAGGAATCTTTTCAGCCAAAATTTTAGCATTTTCAACTGGTAATATTCTGTCCTCTGTTCCATGTATAATTAAAGTTGGAACATTTATTTCTGATAATCTATCATAAGTATTAAATGTATCAACGTATGCTGATTGGCCTTCAAAACCTTTGGGGGTTGGAGGATGAGCCATATAATTTTTGACTACTTTTTCAATAATATGAGGATTTTTTTCCTTAAAATCTTCCGGAAATAAGGAATTAGTGAGTATTCGAGCCATTTTTTCGAATTTACCATCCTTCATTAAAGGCAACATCTTCTGGAATGGATTTTCTTCGGGGATTGGGGTAACAATCCCATGAGAGGGACCACTCCATGAAGATGTGAGTATCAATTTAGTCACTCTATTAGGGTAATTAAGTACTAATTCTTGAGCTATACAACCTCCCATTGAAAAACCCAACAAATAAGTTTTCTCAATATCCAAAGCATCCATTAGACCGATCGTATCATCAGCCATTATTTTGGCAGTATAATTTCCACTTGGGACATCAGTTCTCCCTGCACCTCTATTGTCAAATAATATCGTTTTAAAAGATTTGGAAAATTGTTCAATACTATACGGTGGCCAACTATCTAATGAACTGCTAAGTCCACGAATCAAAATAAAAGGATTCCCATCTCCATGAACTTTATAATAAATATTGATATCATTAACTTGGATTTTTGGCATTCTTTTTTACTATGGGCTTTTTTTTAATTATTAAGCTTTAATCTAATTATTTTTAAAAATTTTTTTATTCTGTTTTCATATAAAAAATAACGATACTACCTGTCAATAATTTTTTAAATCACTATATTTTACCAAAATAAATAATATAAAAATTATAAGGTTTAATCGAATGACCTCCGAGTTTGAACAGAACTTAGAGAGATATGCTGAAGTCATATTAAAAATTGGTTTAAATTTACAACCTAAACAGCGGTTACTCATCGGAGGGGCTTCTTCTAATTATGATGGTATATCTTTTGAAGCAGCTCCGTTGGTACGGATAATTGCAAAAAAGGCATATCAAATGGGAGCTCGATTGGTTGATGTAGTATGGGCCGATGAGCAGTTACGCTTGATTCGATTCCAATATGGTCCTGAAAAATCGCTTAACGAATATCCAAAATGGAGAATAGATGCGAGACTCGACATTTCTCAAGCGGGAGATGCGAATCTTCACATTAGCAGCCCGAATCCCGATTTATTGAATGATGTGGATCCTAACCTGATTTCAAAATTTCAGTTCCATTTACATAAGCAACTCAAACCTGTATTAAATCTCGTTTCTCAATATGCTTTAAACTGGTTAATAATTTCAACACCAAACAAGGCTTGGGTAGATAAAATATTTCCAGATATTCCTTCAAATGAACGAATTCAGAAATTATGGGATGTTATATTTAAAATTTGTCGAATAACTGAAGAGGATCCTATTTCTGCGTGGCAAAATCATAATGAAAACCTTCATAGGCGATGTAATTATTTAAATCAAAAACGGTACAGAGCACTAAAATTAACTTCTCCAGAAACAAATCTAACAGTTGGATTACCTAAGGATCATATATGGCATGGTGGAAGTGTAACATCACGGGACGGGATTAACTTTATATGTAACATACCTACTGAAGAAATTTATACGATCCCACATAAAGATCGGGTCAATGGGGTTGTTAAGACTACTAGACCTGTTTTCTATCAAGGAAAAGTTGTTGAGGAGTGTGTTTTTAAGTTTTCTAACGGGCGTATTATTGAGGCAAATGCTAAGGTTGGCGAAGAAATTTTACTTAAAACAATTGATATGGACGAAGGAGCTCGAAGATTAGGAGAGATTGCTTTAGTACCCAATAGTTCTCCTATATCACAGACTGGATTACTTTTTTATAATATTTTACTCGATGAAAATGCTTCAAATCATATCGCTCTAGGTCGAGCTTACAGAGATTCATTGAAAAATAGTAAATCATTGACAGATGAAGAATTCATGGCTGCTGGAGGTAATAATAGTCTTATCCATATTGATTTTATGATTGGCTCAGGAGAAATGAATGTAGATGGAATATTGGAAGATGAAACTGTAGAACCATTAATGCGAAACGGAGAATGGGCTTTTACTGTATAATTCAGAGGGTTAATTTGTTGTTGAATATCTTGAAGATCAGCGAGAAATATTTCTTAAGATCTCTTAGTCTTACAAAAAGTGCTGGAACATTTTCTTTATATTTTTTGTATTGTTCCCCGAATCTTTGAATTAATTCTCTTTCTTCTACTAATTTGATGTGCGTATTTATTCCTATTAAAAATATTAGAAAGTAGATAATTGAATAAATTGAGCATCTAAAAAATATGCTTCCGATACTAAATAACAACAAACTATGATAAGTTGGATGACGTAATATAGAATAAATTTCATGATTTTGGAGTGTAGACTCTTTAGGGTAAAAGATATAGACTAAACCCATATAATCTATGCCAAAAGTCTTTAAAGCTGTTCTAACAACAGTCATTCCTAACCCAACAAATAAGAAACAGAAAAGTAATCGAATCGAAAATATAACAATAGAAGAGTTAAAAATTATATCAAAAATAGGGATTGCTAAATACCAATTAAAGTTTTGAGTATCTTCATATGGCACAATAAAATCGGAGGGGAAAAAGCTATGGATAATGACAGATATAAGCATTGGTATGCCAATCACCACAAATTTAAATGCTTTTTGATAAGCTAAATCACCAAATTTAATCAAATATTTATCTCGGTTTCGCCAGAATAAATACACTAATATGAAACCAATTGTTAATACAATTAATGAACCAATTATAGGAGTTAGCGGTTCTAAGACCTGCAGAATATCAGCTTTCCTAAGAATACGCGGTAATGAATCCATAATTAATTGAAGTGTTAAAGAGCTTAAAAAAACAATTAAAACGACAATCAGAAACGTAAGTATTCTTTTTCCTTGATAATCTGGTAATTTTTCTTTTAGTTTTTCTAATCCTTTCATGCAATTTAATTACTTCGCCAATCCTATTTAAAATTAACTTTTATAAATAAAATTTGAGTATAGTCAAATATTGACTCCCGTTAACAAGTAAAGGAAAAATTAAGTTATTAAATTACCACAATTTGAACAGTAGTTTGCTAATCTTTCAATTTTATGTCCACAAAATGGGCAAAACCTTACTTCTCCTTTTCCCTCTAAAGCGTCCTTCTCAACCTTTTTTTCTTGATAAAAAGTTTTAGTATAAAGATCTTTCTTATTAACTGAATCTTGTTGTTTCTTCCTTATTAATAAAAGTATAAACATTCCAACTAAGAAAATAATTGCACTTGGTAGTATAAGAATTAATGAATACATACCGCCAAAAAATTTAGTCATGGGACCCGTAGCAGGATTTGTTATACCAAAATCTACTCTTATATCGAAAAAACCTGAACCTGATTTAGCTTTAACTAGAATATAATAATCTCCAGTTCTAGATGCCAAAAAATTCATAATATCACCCACATAAGAATCAGTATCGACTATATATCCTGATAAGGCATAGGGTCTATCACTTATTTTTATCGCTATATCCAAACCCCAACTAGAACTCACGTATATATCAATTGTATATTGAACTCCCTCTTGTAAAGATACCACATATAGTTTAGGGTCCATCCTACGCGTATGTTCGCTAACCAGAGGTGTATTAAGATATAATCTTCTAGCAGTTGCAAAAGGAATTGTTGTTGAAAATAGTAAAGGGATTAGTGAAAGTATAACTATCATGATATAATATTTGGACTTCATTTTTCTTATTCTTATTTTCGATCTCTTTTATAATTGTGATTTAAGTAAATAATGTTGTACATTTGATATGATGCATCTTATAATAGAAAAAAAAAAAAATTTAAAAATTTTTGTGTGTTTATTCTGGCATTTTGAGCCCGACCATTGGCATTGCCTCTACTCCTGCCATGAACACTTCAATCTCATATTTAAGGTCCTTAACGAGATTTCCAAACATAAGCATCCGTCTGTATACTAAATCTAAAGTTTCCTGAAGTTTCCCTTCTTTAACATCATCTACGGCAAGACCCTTAAAACCTTCTGTAGTAGCTTTAACGCAAGCAGACACTACTGGCTTGTATAAAGATTTATCCGCAGGATATTTTTTCATGACTTCAAGATACGCCTTACCAACTGCTTCAGATTGGCTATGAGGCCATCGAGTGTGAATTAAAACTATGGGCATATTTCTTCACTCCTTTATTTATTATTAATTTAGATAATTGAACTTAGAAGAGATTTTACCCTCTTTTATGAATTTTATTTTAAATCAAAATTTATTGAAAATATCTGTGAACTTCAATAAGAACAATATTCATTTAAATATTTTCTCTATTTCCTTAAATATCAAATTTATAATTGATTTCATAATTTAAAATTAAGGAGTAAAATTGGATATATTTAACTATCATATCCAACAATCGATATAATTAAATATTTAAATGATTGGTTAGTTCATCCTGTCCAAATAAAGTGTCCTTCTCAACTTTTTTATCTTGATAATGAGTTTTAGTATAAATTTCCTTTCGAATAAGTTGGTCTTTTTGTTTCTTCCTTATTAATAAAATGATAAACACTCCAACTAAGAAAATAATTGAACTCGGCAATATCAGAACTAATAAATATATTCCCCCAAAAAATGGAGTAAGAGGTGCTGTAGCAGTATTTGTTATCCCCCAATCTACTCTTATATCAAAAAATCCTGAATATAATTTAGATATAATCAGAATATAGTAATTTCCGCTCCTAGATGGCACAAAATTCATTATATCACCCGCATTAGAATTACTATCGACCATTTGTCCTGCTACGATATAGGGGTTAGGGCTTATTTTTATTATAATATCCATCTCCCAAATTAGATCTACATCAACATTGATTGTATATTCTAGCCCTTCTATTAACGTTATCACATACATTCTTGGTGAAGATCTACTTATATGTTGTTCTGTTAAAGACGTATCGAGATCTACGCTTTTAGCAAAAGTATAAGGAAGTGGTATTGAGAATATTAAAGGGATTAACGATATTACAGCGACTAGTATATAAAATTTGGACTTCATAGTTTTTCTTATTATTATAATTAATCTCTTTTGGAATTATTTAAAAAAAGTTGAATTATTGAATACAATGGATATTATAATATTTTACTTTAAAACTTTTATTATAAGTAATTTATTATAATTAAATATTCAAATAATTGGTGAACTAAAATTGAGTTTAAAATTGGAGGATGTGAGAGAAGAAGATAGAGGGATTCTTGCTCCTTGTGGTATTCTTTGTTTAGGATGCGATACCCATATTGGAGAGGGAGTTGAAGCAGCTAAACAGCTTAAGAAAATTTGGGAAGGGTGGAATATGGAAGATGTTGGGCCATTACTTGGTTTGAGATTTAAAGGTATCCAATCAACACTTAAAACGTTGAATAAATATATAGATATGAATAAACGAGGAAATTGTCCCGGTTGTTCTAAAGGAGCTCCTATGGCTAACGCATGTGGTATAGCTTTATGTGTTAAATCTAAAGGATATTGGACTTGTGCTGAATGTGTTGATTATAATCCAGATTCAGATACTCCTTGCCCCCATTCAAAAGAGGGAGCGGTACCAACAAGCGATAGTAGTATAATGATGAAAATAATTTGCAAACGTTATAGTGGAAACACTATTGAGAATTTGAAAAGATGTCGAGAAATCGGATATGCAGATTTTATCAAAGAAGCACAAGAAAAGGTCAAAAATGGATGGAGAACATGGCAGACAGTTACTAGAGAAATGCTTTTCACTGAAGCAACAAAAAAATAAAACATTTTTATTCTATTTATTTAGAATCTTACTTATTATAAGAAAATGAAATAAATATATTATTAAAGAAAGAATGTTTCGTTCTGTCTAAAAAGAAAATAGAATATTGCATTTTTTTTTTTATAAATTATTTATAATTCAAGTTTATTAATAAGGAAAATTATCCTTTTCACCAAAATTTTATGGATTCAGCCTATAAAACATGGATTAATATAAATAGTCAACAAAAATTGACCAATAGTCAAGAACATAGGAATTAAATATAAGGATTTTCCATTAATTGCATAAGATAGAAACAGCAAATAAAAATATGTCATGAATTTAAAGAAAGAGAATAATAAAGTTAAAGTAGATAAAGATATTTTGCAAGCAGAACTATTTGAAGCGATATCGCATCCTCGAAGAATACAAATATTGAAAATGCTATCCTCGGACGCCTTAGGTTTTTCAGACTTAAAAAGAAAACTTGGACTTTCGAGTAGTGGGAACTTAACTCATCACCTGAATAAATTAATAAATCTTATTGAGACAGATACCCTGGGTAAATACAAGTTAACCGATCAAGGTCGAGAAGCACTTTTTGCTTTACAGGCTTCAAACCCAAGCTCTAATGAATGGAAAACTTTAACATATGCAGTAGTTAGTGCATTAATTTTTTATGGTCTTTTCTTAACAACATCAATTCTAACAAAGTGGTATGAATATATCGGTATTTCCGATTTAATTATACCCCTAATTGCTTTATTTGCTTCAATAATTTATTTTTTATTTTATCATTTTTTACTTAAAAAGGAAAAGCGTAGCTAAAGCATTAATAGAGATTTCACTTCAGCTATTCATATTAATTTGAAGCGACAAAAAATAAAATTTCATTATATTTTTTATTTTCTGTATTTTTCATAAGAAGTAGTCTTTTATAAGTACTTTCTTGTTTCTTTATTATGACGGAGCTAAAAACCAAACCAACTGATCAAAATGTTGAGGAGTTTTTAAAAAAAGTTGAAAATCCAAGGAAGCGTAATGATAGTTTTGAGATTCTAAATTTAATGCGGGAAGTCACTCAAGAAGAACCTATTATGTGGGGTGACAGTATTGTGGGTTTCGGGAGTTACCATTATAAATATGCAAGTGGACGCGAAGGAGATTGGTTCCAGGTAGGATTTTCACCTAGAAAACAGAGCCTTACAATTTATATTGTACCTGAAATTGAAAGATTTGAGGAGATACTTAATAGATTAGGAAAATATCAGACTGGAAAATCCTGTCTATATATCAACAAATTACAGGATATTAATATGTTAACCTTGAAAGAGCTACTGGAAGAATCTATTAAGTATCTTAGAGAACATTATATTGAACCATAGAATCCAGTATTAATCGTCAAATACAAACAGATTTATGTTTATACTTTTTTCTTATCCATCTAAAAAATTATAAGCTAATAATTCATAAATCTCAAGTAATAAAAACAGTATGTTAAAAATGAGAAAAAATAAAAAATAATTTTGAATTTTTTTTCTTTAATGTTTTTTCTTTAAGCAGAAAACCGCAACTGCCAAAATTCCAATGGTAGATACTGATGCAATAGCTACTGTGCCAGCTACTGCGGATGGCGTTTCCTCAGGAACTAATAAAGTCCAAGTTGATAAAATATTTGTCTCAGCAGTCAGATAACCATCTTGATTTATAGTGGGGATAGTCACCCATTCTTCATTTTCATTGTCATAATAACTCCATTGGCCTAGTCTATTCTGATTAGTTTCTCTGATCCTTAATCTTGCTTTTAGAAAATTTCCGTTATATGGACATTCGGAATCGCATTTACATTCCAGATCACATTTACATTGGCAGTCACAATCACAAGTACACACAGGATTACATTTGCATTGACAATTGCATATACAAGAACATTCTGATTCACAATTGCACTCACAATCGCAAGGGCATGTACATTCAGGATCACATTTACATTTACATTGGCACTCACATGTGCAATTAGGATAACATTTACATTCGCAACTACAATTTGCAATACTTTTCATCGCAATACAGAAGCCTTCTAAATACCGATACGTATTTCTATTCCGCACCCTATGATGGCTTCCATTCACTAAACCGAGTTGAACCTCCTCCCTAGTACATGTCATAGTCATTCTAAGGTCACCGTCTCCTTCGACTTCAATTATGACGTCTTTATCTCCAATTCTTAAGGCTTCACAATTAATATTTAATTCTAAACCCGTATTTGCACTAATTGTTAGTCTTGTTCTTTCGCGAAAACGAAACATTGTTCTAACGTGGCTTTGCAATTGTGTCTGAATTGCATCACCATCAACATCGATTGTTTTATCTGGCACCTCAACTGCGTTCACACTAACAGAACTAATTAATGAAAGCAGAATCATTATTGTGAAAGCAATTAACAATTTTTTATTTAAATTTTTTTTCATTAAATACCACCAAAATTTGAATTAATGGATAATTAGATTTTCGAATTTCAAATAAAAAGGATTAAGGTATAATCTTTCCCAATAAAATAAAATCATAGTAACTATAAGATTAAAATTTTACTTAAGATTAGCATGTTATATTCTTTTTCTTAAACCTCATGTATTTCATACTAATGTTCCTAAGGCCATACGGGATGGTTTTTTAGAAAAGATAAAGTTAAGTTCATCTTACAAAGTCTTGTTATGAAGCATCTGCATCTCTAGTTTATCTAAAAAATTATAAGCTAATAATTCATAAATATCAAGTAATAAAAACAATATGTTAAAAATGAGTCAAGATCAGAAAAAAAAAGTGCATCCGATCGTCGAAAGGGCACTGGAAATGGCTCATAAAGGATTAGAACCCGTAGAATTCGACGATTATGCCGTTGAGCAACTACAAGACCTGCTTAGGGAGCGTTTTGGAAAGCCAGATTTACTTAATGCAGTAGTAGATCTAATTAATTTAGCAGGAGTACTTGAACAACAAGGTTGCCGCTCAGCATCATTGAAACTTATGATTGTGGTGAGTATTGCTGCGGATGCTCTAAAAGATCTAAAAAGGTAGGTATTGATTTTAATCATCTACTTTTTGTAAAATCACTTACTTTATCGTTTGATTATAAACGGAATCTCTTATTTAGGACTGGTTGAAAATAATATAAAAAAAATAAAAAATTTTTTATTGTTGTTTTTCCCATTCGAAATCAAGTTTTACAAATTTCGTGGAATATAGATAAGCGACAAGTATAATTAAAGAACATATTGGTCCCCATATAATATAGCCAATTGAAAAGGATTTTGTTCCAACAGTAATTTCAGGTAATGCCAATATAGCTCCCATGATTATTAAACCAATAGCTTGAAAAATATTTAATAATATACTAGGAAACCCTTTATAAATTCCTGCTCTTAATTCGCCAGTTGTTTTTTGGTCATCTTCAGTAATATCCGCAATAAAAATTGGAGGGAGTAAAAACCAACCAGACATACACGCTGTTATCCCAAGAATAAAAATTACCCCAAATATAAAGGACGGAATCATTGGCATCACACCATATATAGAGCATTGAAGGAAAACGATTGCTATTAAAAAGACAAATAAAAGACTATCTTTCTTTCCTAATCTACGTGTTAGTTTTCTCCATATATATAAGAAAATTATTATACCAAAGAGAAAAATAGCTGCTGCTATGTAGTAATCTAAATCTTCAAAAGCTAAAACTACTTCTATGAATAATAAAATTAATGAACCTACCATTACCCAAGCAACACTGGCAATACCAATCATAACAGTTACTAATAAATAATTTCTATTTTTCAGAATGATCTTTAAATTCTGAACCATACTTGATTCCATCTTAAAGTGAGGTTCTGTTGGCATTAAAAAGCTAATTAAATAATATAACAACACAGGGATAA
>JBHLKA010000030.1:0-23655 GCA_048887145.1 Candidatus Hodarchaeota archaeon | reverse complement strand
CGTTCTAAATAGTCAAATGCTATTTGATGGACTAATTCCTCGACTTCTTTTTTTGGTATCTCTAATTTGGTAGATAATTCTTCAATATCTAATGGTCTTCCTGAGGCATAAAGTGCTCCTTCAATTAAATTTTTATTTAGTTCTGCTAATTCAATTTGTGCGGCATATTCTGAATCTTGAGAGAGTTTTTCTTGTTCTAATTCAGATTCAATTGTTACTTCGTTTAACTTTTCATTTGTTAAGGAGATTGTTAATTCTTCTTTAATACTTTCATTATTTGTCTCTGATGCATCATTAGATTTTTCTTCCTCATTATTTATTTGATTATTACCTACAATTTTATCATTATAGTTATTATCTTTCATAAAATTTCTCCTAAGGACATAAATTATTACTTCTTTAGAGTAATCACAAAATCCTTAAAATCTTCATCTTGAGATAAATTTAACCTATTATTATTGGATAGAAACATTAATGCTAAGAACATTTTTACAAACGCGAACTTCTTATCTATATCATTTTCTTCTTCATTTTTAATTATTTCAGCTACATCGAAAAAACTTAGTTCCTTATTATCAAATTCAGTTTTTGCTTTTATTCTATTATACCAAGATTCGTGTAATTCTTCTATACTTTGTTCTCTACCACTAATATGTTTTAATAACTCCTTTGGTAATTTTGCTTTTGATTTCATTTGTAATCTTTGTTCCTTTAATTCTTCTCTACGTAATCTACGTCTTCTTAATTTTTCTTTATTTTGCATTGTTTCTATAATTGCTGATCGCATCGCTTCAAATAATTCTTCCTTAGTAGATACTAACAATTTTGGTTGAATGGGTTGAGGTAAGGTTCTAGGAATTGATCTCCTATGGCTTTGTCTGAATTTTTCAAGCTCTTCTTTCTTTTGGATTTCTTCTTCTTCCTTTATTATACTCGAAATTTTATAATGATGTAAATAAGCAGAATTTTTTAAAGCAATTCCAGAAATTTTATAATTAATTAATTCTTCGTGAAGCATATTGCTAAAGAATTTATCAACTAGGGAAGCCAAATCATAAAAAGCTATATCAGAATCTTTAGCTAGTTCAAAATCTAGTAAGCTAGAAAAAGGAGGTTTTTGCCAAAATTTTAACTCCAGTCTTTCTTTCTGTAAAAAAGCAGGGTCTTCTTCTTCACCCGCAATCAATTCTTCTTGTAAAATTTCATCTAATTCATCTTCCTTGGTTCTATCTATAAATTCAGGATGGGATACTATATTATTCAATAATTTTATAATATCGTTCTTTTTAGACTTGGATGGTATTTTTATTTCATTTCTATTAGCAAACTCTCTTAATTGGCTTACCGTCCAATCTCTAAAATTATATTCATTCTTTATACCATTATCTTTCGAAATTTTTAACACCACACATTTAATTTTCTTCTATATTTGTAGGAACTTCTGATAAATCTAAAAGACGCTTTGCTTCTTCTTCTAAATCAACGCTAAATACATCAGTTATCCCAGATTGCTGCATAGATACCCCATATATCCTGTCTGCATTTACAATATTCTCTTCTCTATGGCTTATTACGAGAAATTGAGCTTGTGTGGAGAACTCCTTTATTACCATTGAGACTCTATGGACGTTCGGCCCATCAAGAGCCGCATCAATCTCATCCATAATATAGAATGGAGCAGGATAAAATTCTTGTATGGAAAATATGAATGAAAGAGCAACTAAGGTTTTCTCTCCTCCACTTAGAATTTCTAAGCTTGATATTTTTTTGCCTCTAGGTCTTGCTTCAATACTAATGCCACCTTCAAATGGTTTATCAGGTCTATCTAATATCATTTTTGCTGAACCTCCAGGACTTAATTTCTGAAAAATTCTACTAAATTCTCTGTTTATTTCATGATAGGCTTTCATAAAAGTTCTAGTTTTTTCTAGTTCAATTTTTTCAATGGCATCTAAGATTGCCTTTCTTTCTCTTTGAATTGTTTGCCTACGCATATCGATCTCATCGAATCTTTCCTTAACTGTATCATATTGTTCAATTGCTTTTAAGTTAACAGGTTCAAGAGCTTTCTTTTTATTATTAGCTTCATTTATATCTGTTTGTAGACCAGCTTCCGATAAGTCAGCGGTTACCTGCGGTAAGGGACCATAATCCTTTGATCTATGGTAAAGTGTTTCAATTTGATCTGTTGTCATGATTTTTTGGGATTCATAATTATTTAATTTTGAATTTTCCATTGAAAGATCAGATCTTAAGTCATTTACGATTTTTTGATAGGATTTTTGTTTTTTCCAAGATTCGTCTTTTTGTTTAATGAAATCATCAATTTCTTCTTGCTTTAAACGTTTCTTTTCGTTTTCACTAGTTAAATTATTTTTTACTTTTTCAATATCTTCCAGCAAAGATTTGATTTGTTTTTCAGTGTTTTTTATATCATCATTTAGCGATATTATTTTTTGTTCGCGCTCTTTATTTTTGTTTAATTCATTTAGTTTTTTCTGAGATTTTTGTAGATCCTTATTAAATTTATTTAATTTATTTTGAGTCTTTTTTTGGGCCTCAAGCTCCTTGTTTTTCTCTTCGCGAATATGATCAATTTCTTTTTGCACTTCATCTACTTTATTTTGAATATCATCTACTTGAGAATTAAATTGCTCAATATCTTTTTTACATACATCAATATTTTTATTGGCTTCGATATTTTCTTTAGTTAATTCTTCGATAGAATTTATAATCATCATAATGTTTTCTAGAGCTCTTAATTGATCCATTTTTTCCTCTAATTTCTTGTTATAAACTTCATTTTCCTTTCTTATTTTCTCAATGTTCTCCCAGTAATTCTCTTTTTCAGTTATGAATTTTTCAATATTTTTATCCAGATTAGATTGCTCCAAATTTAAATTTTTAATATTTTCCTCATTTATATTTATTATTCCTTTCTTTTCCTCTATGTTTTTATTCAATTCTTTGACATTATTTTCAATTTCTAGAATATCCTCAAATAAATTCTGAATCCCTCTAAGATCTTGTAATTTTGTTTGTACGTCTTCTAATTCTTTCTGTTTTTCATCAATTTGTAATTGAATTGTCGCAGATCTATCCCAGTATTCATTTTTAAGGCTTTTTAAATTTTCTATCTCAGCTTTGTAATCTTCTTTTTGCTTTTCATCAATCAAAGTAGTCCTTTTTCGAATTTCTTCATCAGATTGTGAATTTAGTTGATTTATTTCTACTATTCTTTTATTAATTTCTTCAAGTCTTTGATTAAAAAGTGCTAAATTATCTGAATCATTTTTCTTTTGGGTATTAAATTCAATTAATTTCATATCAACTTCATTTAAATCTTCATTTTGAGAGTTGATATTTTCTGAAATCTCTTCTAATTGTCTATATAATTCTTGACTCTTAGACATTGTTAGTTTCCTTAAGGAGAGATATACATTTTCTAAGATTTCCATTAGATCTTGCACAAAACTATCAAAAGTAGCCGTAGATTGTTGAATTTCAATATCTGCAGATTCTTTTACTCTACTAATCAACTGATCTAATGTTAAATCAACATTTTCAGTAAATAATGTTAATGTTTGCAAAATTGAACTGAGCATTTGAGACACTTCTGATTTCTCTTCTTCATCTACGGTGACTCCTTCAACAGTCTTCATTATATCTACAACATCCAACACAAATTTCTTGAAATCTTCTGCCGAAGTTTCAATAGCCTCTGCATTTGACTGCTGAATATTGCTTTTTATAGATTCGACGGATATATTAATATTTTGAGTCAACATATTTAAAATCTGGAGAATTCCTGTAATATCTTCAGTATTTCTTTCATATTCTTTTTCTGAATTTTCAATTTTTGATAGCAAATTTTCTTTTTCAGATGCTAAGTCATCTAAACGTTTAGTGATATTTTGCTTTCGAATTTCAAGATTTTCTCTCTCGCTTTCAATTTGAGAAAGATTTTTGTTTAAACTATTTACTTTTAAATCAAAATCTCGTTTTTCACGCTCTAAGTTTGTTAATTCTTTTTTAGATATTTTTAATTTAGTATTTATATTAACTATTTTTGCCCTATTATCAAATATTTCAGATTGGATTGAATTTTGTTTCAATATTAATAATTCTAATTCTTGTTCATTTTTTCTGTATTTAGAATCTTCAAGTTTTGCTTTATCCTTAAAGTTATTCAAATGTTTAATAATTTCATCTCTTTTATTCATTAATTCTTTTAAAATTGTTTCGGTTTCTTTCCCCTTGCTTAATTCTTTAATTTTATTTTCAATGGATAACTTTCTGTCATTTAATTTTTTGATTCTATCATTATTCATTTTAATTTCAGTATTTATCGAAGATAAACTAGATTGTAATTCTGCAGATTTTGAATTCAGTTGATATTTTTGTTCTTGTAATTCCTTAATCTTCGTTTCTAATTCTTTTTGTTTTTGATTTTCTTTTGTGATACTTCCTTTCAATTCATCAATTTTTTTCCTTAAATCTAACTCTTCTTTTTTTGCTATATTTATTGCCTCATCGATACTTTCTGCTTCTCCCTTTAATTTATTTAGATCAACTACCAATTTTTGTTTCTTTTCTTCATTCTTTTTGATATTTTCTTTAAAAATTTTAATTTGGGCCTTATTGGAAGAGATGTTTTGTTTCAAATTTGAAATATCAGTTTTGTGAGATGATTTCACATCTTCAATTTCGCTTATTTTTAAATCCAGATCTGTTTGAATTTGTTGTTTTAACTCAATATCTTTTTTAGCATCTTCAATTTGATTTTCTAATTCAAGGATTTGAGTATTTTCATTTTCAATTAAAGAGTCAAACGATTGACCCTCCTCAAGCTTCATTAGTAAATTTTCTAAACTTTTTATTTCTTGAGATAACTTCTCAATAGATTTATGAGCTAATTCTAATGTAGTTTGATTAGAGGATAACTGAGTTTTTAATTGAGTTATGCTTTCATTTATTATCTCTCGATCTTTTTCTTTTTCTGTGATTGTCTTCTGTATATTATCCATTACTAAAGATTCTTGCTTTAAAACTTCTTCTTGTCTTGCTACTTTTTCTTGTAATTCCTCAATAAGTTTATTTGATTCTTCAACTTTTTTTTCTAATTCCTCTTCTTGCTCTCTCAATTTTGAAATTCTTAACGCAATTAATTGTGCATTGTAAAATTTAATTTTTTCATCCAATTCTTTCCACGCTAAAGCGTCACTTTTCTCTTTTTCGACTTTTTTGAGTTGTGAAGATACTTCTTTAAAAATTGCTTCAAATTGCCCCAAATCTCTCTCTGCTTTCTCTAATTCTTTTAAAGTAGAATCCTTCATTTCATCGTATTTCTGCAATCCAATTAATTCCTCAATAAAAATTCTACGTTCTTCAGTATTCATGTGAGTTAATTCTACTATTTTACCTTGTAAAACAAACTGATTAGATCCGTCTGGATCTACGTTTGCAGTCGCGAGAGCGTTAAGAATTTGTTGTCGTGTAACTCTTTTCCCGTTCATTTTGTATCCTCCCCCACCACCCCGTTTTATAGTCCGAGTAATTTGAAATTCTTCCCCTCCTCCAGGAAAGATCTTCTCTGAATTATCAAAAAACATAGTTACTGTTGCTCTTTGTGATGGATTTTTGCCTCTAGAACCTGCAAAAATAAGATCTTCAAGACTTTTTGCTCTCATTGTTTTTTTACTTAATCTTCCTAAAGCAAAACATAAAGCATCAATTATATTTGATTTTCCAGCACCATTAGGTCCTACTATGCAAGTAAATCCACTTGAAAGGCGAATAGTAACTGTTCTATCTCCAAATGACTTAAATCCAGTCATGGAAATTTTTTTGATATAAGTCAAAACATTAACTCCATTTCATTAGTTATTTAGAATAAAGAATAAAAATTTCTATATATATACTCTTCATTCAAATAGAAAAGATTTTGCTTTTTACTTAAAATTAGTTATAATTAAAATTATCTAAATTGGAATTATCCGAAATGCCATTAAAATTTGTTAAATATTGCATCTACAATAGCTTTAAGTTGTTTTGGATTTATTGCCATAAAATAAAATTTATAACTTAATAAATTTTTTTGACTAGGTTTTAATAAGGGTTGATTGTTTCTTTTTGAGAAATTCAAAACTCCGATACTATGTAATGCTTTAATTAATTCATAAAATTCATCCATTTTTTTATTATATTCTAATGATTCGCAAGATATATGGTATAATTCCTTTAATTCTTCTATCGTTATATAATAATTAGATCTTTTCAAAAAGAAATTCGCTAAGTTATCAAGAAAGATTAGAGTTAATATATCTTCTTCAGAGATATAAGTTAACATTGCAAACTCATCTGATAGGTGAATTGAATCAAATTGATTTTGAAGTAATTCAATAATCTCCAGATTATTTATAACGTTATGATGAGATAATATTGGATATAATTCTCTTAATATTTCAACTCCTTTACCCGGTACAGGAACATAATGTTCAAAAATCAAGTCGGTTATAAATTCAATTAATTCTTTATCAATTCCATTGATGAAGGTTAAAGCAACTCGTTGTTCAATAATATCGAAAAGTTCATGGTAATTGTAATAACTTAATTTTGTTTTAAGATCAAATTCATTGATTAAATCTAAAGTTTCAGGTTTCATTACTTTATTTACCGTTGAAATTGAGCTTATTTTTGATTCTTTTCCATAGTGTAAGAATTTCTTATAATATTCTGGTTTTAAATGCTCAACATTGTTGAAAACAAGAATCAAATTATTTCTAGTTTTGTTACAGATTAGTTTGAAAATATTCCATAATTCGGACAAATTACAATTGAGAAATTGAAGATAATCAACTTTGAAATTAGAAAAACTACTAATATCAGTTATTATGGAGAAAATAATTTCATTAATGCTTTTTTCTTTACAATCTATTGGAATTTTTATAAAATCTATAAAATTTTCTTCCTTTTTAATTAGATCTTGTACAACTTTATTAATAATTACTTTCTTACCAATTCCTTGGATGCCTTGATATAATACGTTTAAACTAAACTCATCTGAAACTGAATCATTCAGAATTGAATACAAGTTGACTTCCTCTTTCTTCCTATGTAAAATTTCAGGAGGAACGTAATTAGGATCAAAAATAGCTTTGGGTCCAATACAAAAGTTTAGTGCTCTTGATTTTCCAATCATTTTTTTTTATTTTAATTTTTGATTTATATTCTAATAATTTATATTTAAACCCCCCAGAGAGAGGGATCATAAAAAGTAAAAATAAAGATTTAAGTAATTAAAGCTGAAGAATTCGTTGGAGTATTAAATACTCTTTACATTGATCTTATCTTTTTCTTTAATTTCCTTAAATCTTAATCTTCTAATCTTTCTTGGAAAGTTTAGATCAATATTATCATAAACATAACCATTTGAATTAAAAGGAGCTTCTGAGATTTTTAATTTGGATGGTGATATGTGGCCCTGAATGAATGAAATAATCTTACTATTTCCAGGAAACTTTCTTTGAAAAAAACATCCAAAAGTATTACACCCCACTACGGGTATCCTGTTTTCAAGTGCGCGGGCTCTTAAATATATATCCCAATTCTCCATACCTTCTTCTCTTATTTGCGTTGGAGAGAATAGAATATCTGCACCAGATTCAGTAGCTAATCTTGGAGTTTCAAAAAAAGCCATATCAAAACATATTAAAATCGCAAAATTATTGGTGTTGAGTTTAAAAATTTTTAAATCTTGACCAGATTCAAATTGCTTCTTTTCATATGAATAAAGATGAATCTTATCTTGACGACCAATTTCTTCTCCACGATTATTAAAATAATAGCATGTGATCGTGGGTTTAAAATTTTTCTTTCTTTTTTCCCAAATTGCTCCAGATATAATATTAACACTATATTCATATGCAAGTTTCTTAATAAATAGATAGTCTGAACCTCTTTCCACTTGAAAATTATTAGAAGTATTTAATTCAAAAGGAACCCATCGCTCTGGTAAACAAATAATATCAAGTTTTTGGTTGTTTTCAATCAATTTTTTCAATAATGTTTCCACTTCAAAATAGCATTTGTCTCTATTTTGAAGAACCTGTGGTTGAATACAAGCAACTTTAATCATATCAATTATTATAAAGAATTGTATTTATTAATTTCTTCAATAATTGAAAATATTTGATTTAAGTTTGTTATTTCATAATCAGGTTTAAATTCATCTGATATTTTCTGACCAGTTTTGTATGTATCATATTTCCCACCTCGATGTATATAAATGCTATGAATGTTATTCAACTTAGCTGGAACGATATCATTGTAAATATTATCGCCAATATACATCGTTTCCTTTCCATTAACTCCAACTTTTTTTAAAAAGAAAGAAAATAGCTTCGGATTTGGTTTTCTTATTCCAATTTCATCTGAAATTACGACTAAATCAATCATATCTTCAATATTTAATCTCAAAATCTTTTCATATTGTTTTATTGGAATGCCATCGGTGATAATAGCAGTTTTTATAGATAAATTTTTTAATTTCTTTAAACAGGGCATTACATCATCATATAATTTGATATATTTTATTTTTTGAGCATGATAGGCCATAACAGCAGCTGCGATATATTTATATTGTTCAATAAAAGAAATTGAAAGTTTTTCTATTTCATTTAATCGTCTAATGAAATAATCATAGTGTTTAGATGAATTAGAACCATATTCTTCTACAATTTCTTTTATTAAAAGGATTGCTTTCTCGCGATCTATATCTAATCCCAAATTTATCATCGCATCTATTCCTTTTATTCTAGCCTTTTCAGAAAGTCCCGTTGAATCAAAAAGACAATCATCCAAGTCAAAACCTACTAATTTAATAGCACACATGATTGTTAGTTAAATAATAACTCAATTGATATTTATAGTTAATAGATGTTAAACTAAAGATAAATTTATTTCTATAAAAATAAAGGCAGTCCCAATCAGAATAGATCTTATCATACTGCTAACAATTAGGTAAATTTTTATCTAGCTTAACTTTTTTCCTATTTTTTTCGCACATTTCTATAATTTATTTAACAGATTTATTAAATGTAGAGAACTATTCTATCTGGAATCTTCAATTAAATTTCGTAAAAATTATACTTTTGTTAATTATATATTTGCTACAAAAATGCTAAAAGTAAATTTTCTTTCTGATTTTTACCAATTTAAGAACTATATTGGAGTAAATGGAGCTTTAGTTGCTACTATCAGCCAAGCAAAAGTGATGGAGGAATATGTAGAGGTAATATTCAATGAACATGGTAAGGATTACGACATCATTCATAGTCATGGATGCTTTCCTTATACTTCATGGCTATTAAAGAAAGGAATTAGATTAAATAAATCTGTAGTGATATCTGCTCATCAAACTCATCATGATCTTGATGGATCCTTTCCATTTTCAAAGAAAATATCCCAAATGTTCAAACTCTATTTAAGAAGATATTACAGGCATGGTGATGTCCTCATCTGCCCAACTAAGAATTCGAAAAGAATTGTAAAGAAAGAATTAAAAATTAACAAACCAATAAAAGTAATCTCAAATGGTGTTGATACTCAAATTTTTCGCTATTCTCATGAAAAAAGATTACAATTTAGGAAAAAGCATAATCTGAACAAACCAACAGTTTTAGCTGTTGGAATGCCTACTAAAAGAAAAGGTTTTTTTGATTTTATAAAAATTTCAAAACTATTAAATAAATATCACTTTATATGGGTTGGAAAAAGAGCTTTTCCCTTGATTCAACCTAACTATAATATTAATTTTAATAATTTAATCATGCCTGGTTATGTTGAAGATATCATTGCAGCATACTCAAGTGGTGATATCTTCTGCTTTCCCTCATATTATGAAGGAGAAGGTATTGCTATCTTGGAAGCAATTAGTTGTGGCTTGCCAATAATAATACGCGATTTGCCCGTTTATGAAGGCAGGTTTTTTGATGGGAAAAATTGCCTTAAAGCAAGTAATAATAAGGAATTCGTTGAAAATATTAATTACTTGATAGAAAATCCAAATGAGTGTAGAAAAATTACTAGGAGCGGATTAAAAACAGCAAAGAAATTTGATATAAAAAGAACTGGTAAACTGATTTATGAGACATATATAGAACTATTTAATTGTTATTAAATTTCCCTAAATAAACAAAATATAACTCGATAAGTCTCTATTTATAATTAACTTAGATTTAATATAAAGCCTAAAAATATAAAAAAATAACAAAAACAAAATTAATATTTACATTTTAGCATATTTAGGTTTCGTAATGAACCCGAGGAATATCACAAAATTTACGATTATAGTAACAATTTCAGCTAAAACAATCATAGATGGATTCTCTAAGGCAATTGTAGTCAATATGGATCTTATTATACTGCTAGCAATCAGGCATAGAAAAGCAATACCAATTAATAATGAATTTGCTTGGGATAATCTTTTATTCTTATACATAAAGAAAAACATAACTGCTATCAATAAATAAATCCCTATAGTAAAATAAGGAAGGGCAAAAATAAGAGCATTCAATGTTGGGGCAAAAATTATAATAAACAAAACTATTGCTAAATAGATGCCAACAATTCCTAGTCTTATCTTATTAAACTGTGATTTATTTACACTTTTTATATAAGCACTTACAAGAGCCAATGTTGTTTCCAATCCAATATAAAGAACAGGCATAATATTTAAGGTTACGATAAGATATCTGATTTTAGTTATGATCAACACAAATTCAGTAGTAGCATTTTCACTAACAACAATTAAATTGTTATATATATCATATATTTTCCCAACTATTAAAATTGAGAAAAATAAAGCAAATAAAAAATATGCGTCTGAAGTATATATTGTTTCTTGTTTAAACCATTTAGCAAAGAGAATAGAACTCATTATTACTAAAATAATTATTCTAATAATTCCAGATATAACCGCGAGCCATGCACCCTCAACTAGATTTAATACTGATACCAATTCATTCCAAGAAAAAGCAAATAATAAGACGAAGCCGGATCCTATAAAAAAACCTGCTATCGCTAAATAAGATTTAAATTTCCTTTTTTTCTTCTCCATTTTATTCACTATTATAGAATGGTTATTATGAATTCACTAAGAATTCATAAAGATATTTATTATAAAAGTATAAAAAGCCAGATATTTTTAATAACAATTTAAAAAATTAAAATCAATGAGAAAATTAAAGAGGATAAATAAGGCTGAATAATTACCAAGTAAGATTAATATATTAAATCTATTATATACCTACTTGAGGAATAATTTTAAAGAAAAAATTTTTAAAATAAATAAATCTTAATTATTAATTTATTCTTTATTATACTATTAAAAAATTAATATTATACATTATCGAGATAAAAACTTTTATGGAGTAATAATAATTGTCAACTATTGTTGCTTTATCGTATTTTCACCGAAAAATTGGTCCATTAGTATTCTATTCTTATCCAAGTGTTATGCTAGATGACCAATTGTCAATTAGAATTGCTAATATTATGGATCAGACTGTTAGTGAAGGCTTTTTTACACATTCATTCGAAAATAAAAATTCTATGAATTTTTATTTTGAAATACATTCAGATTGGAATCGTGGAAATAAGGAAATGTTAATGATTTCAATTATTCTTGATCGTCATACATCACCAGAGATAGAGCAAAATATTTCAACACTTTGTACTGAATTCTCTGAAAAACTTCAGTCAAACGAGGAAATTTTTACGGCTTTTTACATAAATGATGTAAATAATTTTGATGAGACTGATAAAGAGTTTATTTTAAAGAATAATTCTTTAATAAAAACCTGGGTTAAAGAATTATATTGGGCTACGCTCGAAGAAACAAGAGAAAAAAGTGAAGAGGAAAAGATTGCTATATTATTGAATAAAAAACATATATTTTCAATGTTAAAAAAGCTATCAAAAGGACCAATTACTTTAGAAGGATTGAATGAGTGGTTTGATGAAAATTTCCCCGATTTAAATTTCAATGAATTAATTGACCTTTTAGCAGAAAAACAATTTATTTTTATAAACCAAATCGGGATTGTGGAAAAATATATTTTATTAGTAAAAGAAGTCAATGCTGAAAGAATACCTCCCGATAGTGTAATCGAATATATTGATGAGACTCCAGAACAAATCGAGAGAGAACTAATTGACTTGTTGATCCCTAAAGTACAAGAATATTTTAGTATTTATGAAAACAAAAGTAAAAAAGAACTAGAAGAAGATACTCTTACATTATTTCAGATAATATCGGATTCACGAAAATATAACGTTCTTTCAGAATTAAGGAATGGTTTAATATCAAAAGATAAACTTCCGAAGCTTGTATCAAAGAGAACTCTTGATCACTTAAATACTTCATTAGATTTCTTGAAAAAGTATGATGTTATCGAAGAATTAAAATATAAAAATGAAACTTATATAGTATTAAAAACAAATATTCAAATTACAACAACATTTCCAGAATACTTGAGAAAACTTTTACCAAAAGAAAGCAAACCTGTTGTAGCGAAAAAATATATTCCAAAAAATCGCTAAATCAATCGCTATTTTAGTAAATTTAAAATTTTAGAGACTTTATTCTCAATAAAGAAGAATACAGAAGATTTGTAATGAAGAACGGGGAAGAATCTCCTGAGGATATAAAATACCTTTTAGGAAATATGGGAATTGAAATTTTATATGCGATAGAAAAAGGCGCTAAAGATATTGAAACAATTAAATTATTTTCGGGAGTTTCAATGGAATGTATTAAAGGAAGACTTCCCGTGTTAATGGATCTGAGCCTTATTGAAAAAACAAAAAGAGGTTTTTCTTTAACACTAAAAGGATCCGATTTCAAAAAAAGGATTGAAAAGTCTGATTAATTTAAATTTCAGATTGGGGCGACTACGTCATTGCTACGAGCAATAGCTCAAACCACTTGTCATAAGTTCATCATTAATCTAAATTACTAAATAGATCAAATTTATTATTTTATTAAACTTTTTTGGAGTAATATTTCCTTTCATAATACCCTGGTTTTTTTAGTCCTCCACAATCTTTAATTAACTTCTCTAATCCATCTTTTTTCCGTATTTGATTTTTAAGTTTTTTGTAAAATTCTAGATTAATTTCTTTTCTCTTTAGTAAATATTCGAGTATCTCAAGAGCTTCACTATTATTGGTACATCTTCTGATAAAATCAATTACCCCTGGATTGATTAAATCTTCCTTATAATCTTCAGTTTTAGTTAGGTTTTTAGCTTTACTCTTGGATTCAATATTAAAATCTACTGAATCTATTTTAATCGATTTCTTTTTATTTGAAATTTCTGACATTAGATTGGGAAACTGTTTTTCTAATTCGGTTTTTTCATATGCGATTTTTAATCCATCAAAATCGATTATTTTTGGCTTTTTAAAAGCGTTATCCTTATCCTTTAGCTTTTTATCCATTTACGAGATAAACATCCTCTAGTAGAGTCTTCAAGGAATTATTAATTTAAATAATATAATCAGAAATATATAATTTATTGTCCAGAAAAAAGCATGAATAGATGAATTGTTGATTAGTTCCAATAAGATTCAGGTAAAATTATTAAAGAAATTGGATTTATCTTTATAAAGGATAATATTTAAGAAAGTTTCAAATTAATTAAAGCATTTAAATTAATATTAAAAAAAATTCTAATAATAAAATTAATTAGTATTTTACTATTTTAATAAATATTCTCAAATAGTAGAAGAGAAGTTATGAAGTCTGGATATAATTTTGTAAAGGAAACTTTCGAGAAGCATGAAATGGGTTATAAATCCCCCCAATGGTATAGAGGAATTGAATATAGGAAAGGAAAAGCAATACAGAGGATAGAAAAGCCAACTAAGCTACATAGAGCAAGATCATTAGGATATAAAGCCAAACAAGGTTATATCATCGTAAGAGCAAGAATAAGAAAAGGAGGAATGCATAAAGTTAGACCAAAACGCGGCAGAAAACCAAGAGCCATGGGTGTTTCAAAATATACAACAGGTAAAAATCTTCAATGGATTGCTGAGGAACGCGTTCAGAGAAAATATCCAAATATGCAAGTATTAAATAGTTATAAAATCTATTCTGATGGAAGACATTGGTATTATGAAGTTATTTTGGTCGATCCCAATCATCCAGTAATAAAATCAGATTCTAAAATAAATTGGATATGTGACCCAGCTCACAAGAAAAGAGTAAACCGCGGTTTAACTTCAGCTGGAAAAAGAGCTAGAGGGTTACGTAAAAAAGGGTGGGGATCTGAAAAGACTCGGCCAAGTCTTTCAGCAAATAAAGGTCGCGGTAAATGATATCCCCCTGATTTCTGTTTTTTCAATTATTAATAACCTTAAATAATTTTCAGATATTAGTTTTAAAAATGTAAATTGAGTTTTAATTAAATATTAAACGTCTTACTTTTCACCATACAACAAATCTGGATAAATTGGCTCAAATTTTTCATTAAAAAGTTTATGATTCATCCAAATTTTATCTTTATCGTTCCAAATAAGGTTCTTTAAAGGATTGTAAGAATTTAGGAAAACTAAATTACCAAAGACAGACTTTAACAATTGTTTTCCATCAACTAAATCAGTTAATATTAGATAGTGCTTTATCTCGAAATATTGGAATATGAGGTCGAAAATCTCAAAAAATTCGTCCATCTCGCACTTTGGAAACCAGATATTAATTAAGAATCCATTTTCGAATGGCCTTATGTCTTCAAACCCATAAATATACAATTCTCCTTCAATCTCATAGATATGACAAATGTTAAAAAAGCTAAATATTTTAATAATTTTCTCATTAAACTCATTCTTAACATTTGGTAAAATTATTGAGACTTTTTCTTGAAAATCAAGATTTGTTAATGACAAATAGGGAAAAATTAATTTCTTTTTGAGAAGATCGGTTATGTAATTAATCGTGGTATATTTTTTCGTACCTAAATATGATTTAATATCAATTGAATGCCTATTATAAATCTGAGACAATGCAATGAATTCCTGAGATTTGGGGCTATATATTTCTGAATTAGAGAGAGTATCTAAATCAAATACTCTTATGTTTTCGATTTTTGGTTCATATGAAGGATTAAATAATATATTTTGAATATATAATTTAAATCTCAGTGAAGAATAATGCCAAGCTTCTTTAGTTAAATTATGATTAAAGTGGAGAATATCATAAATCTTCTTTTTGCAAAATAGACAAAATTCAGATACATTTTTTTTTGATTTAATAAGCCAATTTAAATAGGATTTATTAGGAGTTCTATATGGAAAGATAGATTTATGAATTAATGAGGGAATTGTCTCAAAACAGGAAGAGTATTTAATTTTTTGAAAATTATTTTGAAAAAGAAGTCTGAAATCAACTTCATTATAATGAAATGGACGAATGTATAGATAATACTGGGAAAATCCAAATTTTTGAAATGATGGAAGGATTTTTATTGAATCTATACATCTTTTGAAGAATCTTTTAGCCTTAGCATACCTGAATCTAGAAATATTCAACAGATTTGTTTCTAAATTTTTTCTAAATTCAATCAAATTATCTAGTTCTCCTAAATTGAAATTGATATCTTGAAGTAAAACCCTTTTATTTACAGTATTGACTAAATCATTCATATTTTTTCTTCCGGACCATAACAAATCTTTTACTTCATTATTCATTGGGTATTCAGGCCATTTCAATTTTTTACCTAAAATTTTTTGAGAAAAAATATATAATTCTTCGAAAAGATGTTTTGTGTAAAAATATTGATTATTTTTAAAATCATAAAAATCTTTTATATACAACGAAGCTCTAATAAGACCACTCCAGAAATACCTTTTTATTTTAATAACAGAATCCTTAAAATAAGAATATAAAATCGATATAAAAAGTCCTTTCTCTTTTATATTTAAAAAGTATAAGTTTATATTTAAATAGTTTCTTTTAGTAGCCAGATCTTTCATTTCATATATATACGCTCTTGGAAAGTAAATTTTAAACTTTTTTAGCTTCTCACGAGTTTCGCGAGTGTTTTTAAGTATCAGATCAGGATAATATTTCGCAAAAGTACTAGTAAGGATTGTATTTATTAAAAAGGGTTTAATTATTGGAGGATGGTTATTTAAAAATCGTTCGATAGTAGATTCAATCTTCTCATTTGTGATTTTATATGAACTAACAGATTTAAATCCATTCTCATATATCTTTTCTCTTTTATGATATATTTCTTCAGCTATATTAAAATAGTTAGCTATCCTTTTTATTTCATTTAAATCTACAATTTTTAGGCTATAACAGGCATTCAACACATTAAAAAAGACGTTTAATTTTTCCACTTCTTCTCTAAATGATTGTCTAGATTTGAAATACAAAGGAAGAAGGTGCGTGTATATGTTTCTTTTAATCTTTTCATCTCGAATTAATAAATGATCTTCTATATTTAGGGAAAATGTATTTAGAAATTTCTGGAATTGATAGATATTATTAATTTGAGGATTACCATTCAAAATATCTCCAAATAAATTCAACCAACATAAGATTCTATTAAGTTTAGAGCGTAAGTGGAAGAATCCTTGTTCTTGATTTCTATTTAAAAACTGCAAAAATTGTGATTTATATTTGGAAAGCTGATTAAAACCATCTTTAAATTCTTTATTAATCGTGCTCTGCTTTCTTAATTCATTTTCGACATCTTCTTTTATTGCATTTAATGTCTCTATCCTTTTATCAAAAGTTAGACCTGTAATTGATACAAATTTTCCACGTTCTAAAACTATAAAATCAAACATAGAAAGGGGAGGTGAACTATAAACTATAGGATATTCTAATAAGGTTTCAATTTCATATTTCTTTTTATAATTAATATTTTCTGGATCAATTATTTTTCTTAAATTAGAAATGTCTGTAAAGTAATTTAGATTAATTATTGATGCTTGGCTTAATGTAAGATATAATTTCTTTTGAATAATATATCCCGATTCTTCTAAGTTTTCAAAAAATTTTAATAAATCTTTTAAATATATTTTTGGGAGTATTAATCCTAAAAACATTTCTGTAGCAAAGCTATTTTCTGAAAATTTCTGAGAAAGGTAAAATGGCCATTCTTCCAATAATGTTTTAATTTTTTTTTTTTCTAATAAAGGATGGAATTTTATTGTACATCTAAGTCGACAAAGTTCAAGTGGACTATAAGAAACATCGTAGGAGGGAGCGATGGAAGAACTTTTATTTATCCATTGCAGATTTTCATTAAATTTTCTCAAACTTAACTTAGTATCAATTTGTTGATTTTCCTTGAATCTTTTGAATAGAGTTTGATAATCGGAGATATTTATATATGATTTTGTTAAATAAAACAGATAGATTATTATCCTTAGGGTTTCCACGATATCTGGATTGAATAATGATCTGGATGTTTTAAAAGTATATCTTTCGAAAATTATGTCATAAAAACTTTTAATATTGACATCATAACTTAATAATGCTTCATCCCTTATTTCTTTAAAAAAAAATTGGACAGGATTTTCAAAGGGTTCTTTCGCTTCAATATTGAAAAATTTTTGGTATTTGTCATATTGATAGCCCATAAAATCACTATCAACTAAAATATCTCTAATTAGATTTTTCCATTCTTTATATGCTGATAGTGTGCGTAAATCATTTTCTACAATTTGGTTGATGCATATTTTAACGAGTTTACTTGCTTTTTTATCTATGAAACAATAATAAGCTTCTCTTAATAGAATAAAGGGTAAAAATTTTCTATAGGTCTCATTAATTTCTATTATTAGTTTTTCATTTTGAAAAATTCTTCTAACTGCAAAATCAAGAATAGAAATATTTTCTTTAACTTCAAATTTGTCTTCAGTAAGTAATTTTAATATAATGTCTCGGTATAGAGGTTGTAGTTTAAGATAATCAACTATTTCAGAAATCATTTTATTAAAAACATACTGTGTTTGATTTAATATTTTCCCTTTGGACAAAAACTCTAAAATTTCGTATTCCAATTGGAGAGGCATATAGGAAATTTCACTTTCTATACTGATTTCCTTTTCAAATAATCATAGTTAATTTTATTGTTATTTTAGGTATTTAATTCTAAAAAATTTTCTTGTTATTAAAATAGTTTTTAATCCAATTTTTTTCGTTTATTTTAAAAATATATAAAAAGATATATTATATCAATAACGGGGAGGAGGCATTATAAAAATGCCATATGCTGAAGGAGATGGTTAATTGGTCTTAGAATCCTCTACAGAAAACCAGAGTTATAACATAAATCACGTTAATTTTAAGGATTCTAAAATAATTTCTCATTTTTTTATTATTCAATGAGTTTTTAAATATTTACTTAAAAAACTTATTAAAACAGTTGTTAAGTTAAATAATGATTAATAAATCAAGTTTATTTATCTACTTTTACACATATTTTAGCGCTGATATGATATTTGTCTATACAAGAAGTTATTTACCAATTTATTTTTCTAATATTATTAAAATTGACACATCTCAGCTTTCATTTGTCCTATTTTTGTCATATTTAGCATTGCTATTACGCCCTCCTATCTCAATTTACTTTGACCGAAAAGATTCAAAACGAAAATTGTTAGTAGTTCTTAGCGGATTTGCGATATTAGTGAGTTTTTCACTATTAACTTTTAGCTTGCATTCGACATTATTATTTGGCGTTTTATATGCTATTTTATTGGCATTTATATCGATTTCTACTGTTGGTGTTAATAAAATAATGATTTCTCAATCACCAGACCTCAATAGCAAGAATAGAAACGCTTTACTTATTCAAATTGGGTCGATATCGGGAAGCTTATTTCCTATTTTTATTTTTTTAATAAGTGTGGATTCATCGTCTAATTGGAATATATTTTTTATAATGGGAATTATTTTTACATCTCCGCTTTTATTTTTCATTTTTTTTTTAAAAGAGAAGCCTCATGACAATTATCAAGAAGAAAAGATAACTAAAAACTCATTTAATAAAAAACCTATAATTCTAATATGCTTATTTCTATTTTTAGCTTATTCAGACAGATTATTTTCATACTCGATAAAACCTTGGATTTCAACTCAAACAGATACTACCTTTTTTTCGATCTTGTGGTTTATTTTAATCTTAATTTACACTTTTGGGAATATTATTGGCAGTATTTTTTTTAAAAAGTTGAATTGTAAAAAGACACTCCTTATTACAACCTTTATTATTGGGATCATTCTCTTTTTGGCGCCTTTTACTAATTTTTCATTTTTCTTGGTAATTTACGGAGCATACTTCTTTATATCCGGTTTATTTTTAATAAAACTAATCCCTTATAAAATGGAGCTTGCTCAAAATAGAGTTTTTTATTATCAATTGATGACGATGTTTAGTATTTTAGCAAGTGTCATTTTTATTCCAATGGGGGCATATTTTTATGAATTTATTGAAACAGAAATAATCATCATGATTTCAGGAATCTTGATAATATTATCCATTATTCCTTTTTATTTTGTTAAAATAAGTAAAGAAGGAGGTTATAATTTAATAAAAAAATAAATATATGTTATTAATCGATTCTTCACAATTTGTTAATACTTACTGTCATACCACCATCTAAAATAATATTTTGTCCCGTGATATAATCAGCTGCTGGAGATGCTAAAAATAAGGCAACTTCAGCAACATCCTTCGCTTCCCCGATTCTATCTATGGGAAGTTTCACACCTCTTGTTTTTAGAAGCATTCTAATAAGCGTTGGATCATTTTTGTATATAGGAGTCAAAAGAACTCCCGGTGAAATAGCATTAACAGTTATATTACTAGATCCCAGTTCAAGAGCCCATAGTTTAGTAAATGCTATGAGTGTTGCTTTACTAGCACTATATACACCGAAGAATGGATTATAACCATTTTCTGTTCCTGCACATGAGGCAATGTTGATAATTTTTCCAACTATTGGTTTAAATTGCTTCTGTCTTTTCATCCTTCTAAAAAAAGCTTTTGTTACATTCCAAGCTCCCTTAGCATTGACTGCCATAACCTTATCATAAATTTCTTCTTTAGTTTTTAACGATGTATATAATCCACTATCAATACCTGCATTATTCACCAATAAAAATACATTATCAAACTTCTTAAAGACTTGATCTGCCATTTCTTTTACTTCATTTGAATTTGAGATATCTGCTTTTGTAATAAGCACTTCTACTTTAAATTCATTTAAAATAATTTCTTGAGTTTCCCTCAAGCCTTCTAAATTGATGTCATTTATTACTATATCTGCGCCTTTACTCGCAAAAGATTTTGCCATTTCTCTTCCAAAACCATTACTTCCAGCTCCAGTTATGAGTGCAACTTTTCCTATCAAAAATTTTTCATTAAAAATTTATCATCCCCTCCTAAGAATCTCCAAACAAACCCTTATTCTTTTTATATAGGCCAAGGAATTTTCCAGCAGGAGGTGATTCAAAAGCAATACTAACATCAATCACTGCTGGTTTCTTCAACTCCATTGCTCTTTTTATTGCAGGTTTAATATCTCCTGGTTTTTCTACTTTTTCAGCATAGCAACCAAAGCCTTTTGCTATTTCAGCATAATTAATTGGGGGAAAATCCACATCACAATAGCGCTTCTGGAGATTACTTTTCTGATAAGTTTTGAGCATACCCCATGCACAATTATTTCCAATTATTATGATTATAGGCAAATTCAATCTGACAGCAGTTTCTAATTCTTGAACATTAAATAAGAAACTACCATCCCCACTAATACATACAACGGGTTTATTTGGCTTAGCCAGCTTAACAGCAATTGCATAACACACACCTACACCCAGATGCCCCATACCAATTGAAGTAAATGTGCTCCGTGGATATCTTTGAAAATTTGATAAAAGACCATAAGTAAAAATAGCAATATCTCCACCATCAATTACTAATTGTGTGTCTGGTGGAATAAATTCTAATATTTCAACTATAAATCTCTCTGGCTTCATTGGAATTTTATTAGAGTTTAAAAGGTTCTGAATAACGTTTTTATCATTCTCTCGAGAAGCCTGTAAATATTCATTCCATTCATTCCATTCGGTTATTTTTTCTTTAGAAAGATTTTCTTCCATATGGTTAAGGAATTGTATCAAAACAGCTTTTGCATCACCTATAATTCCGACATCTACTGATCTATTTTTTCCAATTTCTTTAGGATCAATATCAACTTGTATAATCTTCTGATTTTGATTCCATAAAGGAGATGTGCCATAAAAAGTAGTATAATCCCATTTGCAACCAACAGATATTACTACATCTGCTTCTGAGGCTGCTCTACGAAATGCATTTGAGAAGGGATAAGATCCTGCATAAGTTTTTTGATCACAACTTATTACTCCAATACCCAAAACAGTAGTTAGCGTTGGAATATTATAAGTTATTGATAATTTTATTAATTCTTCTGAAGCTTCAGAAGCGATAGTTCCACCACCAGCAATTATAATTGGTTTTTTAGCTCTTTTCAGAATATCTAAGGCATTATTTATTAAATTAGGATTTCCATAAGGGCGATTCATTGGTCGATATTTTTCTGGGTTCAAAATATTTGTAAAATGTTCTTCCTTAGCTGTTCTAACTAGAGCTGTCTCTCTTAATTCAAGATATACAGGGCCTCTTCTTCCCGACATAGCTGCGTTCATACATCTTTGTACTGCAAATGGTATTTCATATGGATGTTCAACAGATATTTGTAATTTAGTAACTGGTTTCATCAAGCCCATTTGATCCAATCCCCCCTGCAATATTCCTGTGTCGTCAAACATACGTGCAATTTGGGCACCAATAATTAACATTGGTATTGAATCGGTATTTGCAGCCGCAACTGCGGGTATAAGATGTGAAACTCCGGGCCCTGCGGTACCAAAACACACTCCTATTTCTCCTGTTGTTCTTGCCCAAGCATCTGCCATATGACCTCCTGCTTGTTCATGACGAACCATGACAGTATCAATACCTTCTTCACGCCCCCATCGTTCAATGGCATCATAAATTCGTGTTAACTCTCCACCAATAATACCAAACATTTTAGTAATGCCTTCATTTAAAAGGCACTTAACTAGTAAATCTCCGCCATTTTTAACTTGTCTAGACATATGAAATATTATTAAAAATGAAAATTAAATTTTGTTACCAATTCTAAAATCAGACATTATTATCAAGGCTTAATTGAAATTTTCTATTTTACACTTTCTGCAAAATCTAATTTACCAATTGGATTTTCAAGACGAAATTCTCCATTAAGAATCTTCAATTTTAAATCTTCTGCTAATTTTATAGCTCCATTCCTATCTGATTGCCTTAATACAATAGGAATTTCCATCCCTTCAAACTTGATTGTTTTCATGTCTAATCGGAATGCATCGGGACAAACAGTAGTACATGTACCACAATTAAAACATCTAGCTCTATCAATACCTTGAATAGACCCACCATTCACAATAAAAGCATTTGTGGGGCATATTTCTATAACTTTGCATTTTTCACATGTACTACAAGCTTTTGGATTGAATTTCATTAAGAAATTCTCTTGCCAAACATCCCCATAAGTAATCTCACCAATTTTTTCTCTACCTACAAGGCTTAAAATTTGTAGAGCAACATTATTATCTGACTTTGCAATGTCATTGAATATTGCTTCATTTAAAATTGGGATTGGTACAGCAATACTACATATCGGTTCCAAACCGTAAGATGTCTTAAATGCGCCCATGTATTCAGGTTGCATCCCTATAAATGGGGCAATAGTCATCATATTAGGTTTTTTAATATAATTACGCGTACCTGGCCCCATCAAATAACCAATACTTCCATTTACTAAGAGAGGTGTTCCTACCCCAAATGTCTGAAAATTTGGATCATTCTGAAAGGGATTTAATGCCCCACATCCAGAAAAAGTCATTTGGGTCTTATTCGGTTTAAATGGAAGCGCAGAAAATATTGTATTAACTTCATATGATTCACAATTTATCATTGCGTTATAATTTTTTATTGCTTGCCTAGTTCCTATTAATTTTGCAAACTGCATATCCTCTAATGTCATTATTTTTTGAATTTTTTCACCCTCGCTACTCTTTGCAATAATTTCTACTTCTTTACCTTCAACTAGCTCTCTGAAAAGAGACCCCCCACAATAATTTCTTCTTGTCTGACTCTGAGTAGTTCCATAAATAATTAGATCAACAATTCCTAAATATTCATTCGGGCAAGGTCCTGGAAATGCTGGGATTCCATTCATATCTACTTCTGTGAATTTTCTTAGTGCTTTTGGGGGGGAAAGACGGAAAGAAAATACACCCATTATCCCACTCATTAATCCCTTAGTAGCAGTTGTAATAATATCTACGTCTTCAAAATTTACGTTTTCTCCATCACTTAAACGATCAATTAAATCTTGAACAGTAATTATTATAACTGTTCCATTTTCAATCTTTTTCTTTATTTCATAAAGTGTCCTCTTTTTAGACAATAGAAACACTCAATAATATCAAATTTATAACTTGGTAAATATTCATTTATAATAAAATTTTTTTATTATACT
>JBHLKA010000029.1:0-23972 GCA_048887145.1 Candidatus Hodarchaeota archaeon | reverse complement strand
AAATTATAAAGTGGAGGAATAATCAAAATGGCGAAAAAAGTTTTCGCTTGGAGTCCTGTTCGAAAGTTAATGAAAGATAATGGTGCTGAAATGGTTGCTCGTGATGCAGTTGATGCTCTAATTGACTACCTTGAAAAAACAGCAAAGGGAGTCACAAATAAGGCATTAGAAATGACTAGACATGCTGGTCGAAAGAAATTAACTCTCGAAGATATGGATTTAGCGATGAAATTAATGTAAATGTCAACATGAAATAAAATTCTTCTTATCTTTTTTTTTAATTTTAAAATTATTAATTCTACACTCTCAATTTCCACTTCAATATTAGTTCATATAGAGTTCTATTAATAGTATGAAGAATTATCATATATTATTAGGATATGAGAAAATTCTTAAGTTCAAATCTTATAAAAGCATAATAAAATGAAAACTGAACAAGAATATATGAGTACAGAACACGAAAAGAGGAAATACAAACTAAACATATACAAAGCATATTTATATCATTTCATTTTAGGTATTCATACTGTTAGAGCAGTTTATTATATTTATATGACAGTATGGGGCGGTCTTACAATTTTTGAGATAATGATTTTACAAGCATATTTTATGCTTATGATTTTTATACTTGAAATCCCTTCAGGAGCTATTGCAGATTACTTAGGAAGAAAAAAAGCACTAATGTTATCAGCCTTGACTGTCGTTATGGCAGCTTTAATGTATAGTATTATTCCGAATTTAATTTTATTTTATTTAGCTGAAACTTTTTGGGCTTTTAGTATTTCATTAATCTCAGGTACAGATGAGGCATTTTTATTTAGCTCATTAAAGATATCGGGTGAGCAAGATAAACTGCCAAAAGTTATGGGTAATATCCAAGTAATGAATCTAGTTGCCTTAACTATTTCAGCACCCCTTGGTTCAATTATTGCTGAATATATTTCATTGCAATTTACAATGACATGCTTAGGAATTATTTACATTGGAGCATTTATTGTTTCCACGACATATCATGAACCTAAATACAATAATAAAGTCAAAACAGAAAGTTATTTATCTATTATCAAGGATGGATTTAAGGAATTAAAGAAAAATAAAATATTAAGAATTCTCTGTTTTGATAGATTATTTATTAACGTCTTCATTTTTTCTCTATTTTGGACTTATCAACCATATCTTACTGCGGTTGGAATCATTGATAAATTGATATGGGGCTTCATTCTTTCAGGAATGAACTTAATAAATGCATTATTTTCATATTTATTCCCAAAAATCCTTAAAAAATTTGAAAAAAAGATTAAATTCTTAATTTTGGTAGATATTATTAATGGAATAGCTTTTATATCCTTAGGATTAACAACAAACCCTATCCTAGGTGTTATAATACTATTTACTATTATTGGGTTTGGATATCCAAGGTTTTTAATTTATATGAATGGAATTAATAAACAAATCGAGTCTGAAAATAGAGCAACAGTTCTTAGTACGATAAATATGTTCCAGAGTCTTTTAATGGCTGTAGTTGATATAGTTATAGGATTTATAGTCTTAACATTGGGCGTTTATTGGTTTTTTATTTTCATTGGAATTGCAATATTAATATTTACAATGTTTACGCGTGTTAAAAGTGAGTATCTTTAAGATAGATTAATATATGAACAAATTAAGAAGAAGATTCTGGAATCAGAATAACAAATTTACTTCTTTTTGTATAATGTCCCTCAATCTTCTTTTAATTCTTTTAAAATTTTTATATCGACCTTCATATCTTGATTATTTTTATATTTTATAAGTAATTAAAATATTGAATGATTCTATAACGGATAAAATAAATAATATTTACATTAAAAAAAAGAAAAAATAAAAAAGAAATTTGATTTTCTAATTAACCTCCAGCGATAGGAGGGAAGATTGCAATTATATCACCATCTTTAATATCGTCATCAGCCTTTTTGTGGGGTAAACCATTAATAAGGATTATTATATTTTGTTTTGTTGGTGGTATTTTATATTTTTCAAGGAGATATTGAATTTTACTTCCTTTTGGTATGGTTAATTCTGCTTTATCTGGTCCATATTTTCTAAAATCAGCAAAAAATTTTACAATTACCGAGATATTTTCAACTTCCTCAGTCATCTTCAACTCTAGTAAAATACCATTTGTATAATAATCCCATATTTTTAGGAAATAAGCCAACTCTATCTCCATCCTTTACTCTTTTTCTAAACCCACCATAGATCCCATTTACAAAAATATGACTAGTTTCAGTCTCTTCTATTGAATATTTCTTTAATATATCTCCCACAACTTCAATCCCTTCGGCTTCAATCTCAAGATTATATGGACTTATTGTTTCTGATTCTTTTTTTAATACTTTTTTAGCTAAATTTCCGAAAAATTTTACTAAAATCGTCATACTTTATTAGTCCTAAGCTCCCCAGACTTTATCTAACTCTTCATCAGGTACATTGAAAACTTCATTAGATGGTGCTACTGGTTCTTGTCTTAAAAATTCAGGAAGTCGATCATCTGCTGCAGTAAATCCAGCCGCTTTGTTAAAGTCTCTTTCAGTTGTTATTACTTTCATTCCTAACTCAGTTAAATCTACTTCTGTACCAAGAACACCATTTACAGACTGTATCATTCCTTCTAATCCTTCAGGAATATCAAGGACTGCGAAGGCTGTAAAAAGGCAATATCCTGCGGAATCAAGGTAAGCTGTGGCTACCTGTAGATTTCTTGACAATTCGGATTTTTTAGTATCTCTTGGATCGGCTGTTCCACCAACTCCCATAATTTCTGTGGCAATTGCATAACCTGCTGTGTGATCTGCTCCCATTGGGGTTGTTGCGTATGTAACTCCAATTCCTTTTATTGCTCTTGGATCATAAGCAGGTAATCCTTGACCCTTGACTGCTGGTACTCTAGTAACCCCGAATGCTTGACCAGTAAAAGCACAACCATTGGCTAAAATTCTCCCAGTTGGGGTTTTCTTACGAATTTCATCCATTAATCTTAAGGCACCTTTACCATCACCAAATTTTACCATACCTCCTTCCATTGCTACAGCAATAGAATCTCCTGCTTCAATGGTATCTAATCCAAGATCATTGCAAGCACGGTTCAGCTCACCTACATCATCAAGATTATAAATGCCACAATTAGCTCCTAAAGCCCATACAGATTCATACTCTAGCACACCAACAGGATCTTTTCCTCCAGGTTTGGTCCATACCTCCGAACATCGAATTACACAGCCAGGATTACAATGATGAGGTCTTGTACCACCTCTTTTCTTAATTTCTTCAGCTTTCTTTTCACCAGAAATGTTAGCAGATCTATCATCTTGACCGCTAGAGAAATTTCTTTGAGGTAATCCTCCAGCTTCATTTATTATGTTAACCAAAACAGAAGTGCCATAGGAAGCTAAAGCTCCATCCGGTTTTGTGACATCATGCTCTCCAAGTGCTTTTCTTAATTTTTCTCTGCCTTGATCAAAGAGTTCCTTATTCTTAACCTCAACTCCAGGAGCTCCAGTATCATCAACAACTATAAATTTCAGACCTTTTGAAGCCATAACTGCACCAAGTCCGCCTCTTCCTGCATATCTACTTGGTAGCCCTTCAGGATCATTAAAACAAATTCCTGAAGCAGCACCCATTAACTCTCCTGCAATACCACAAGCACAAATACTTACATTATTTCCAAATTCTTTAAATAAATCTTTATAGACTTGATACAATCCTTTTCCAAGATATTTATTAGCGTTCATGAATTCAACTTTATCCATTGAAAGCTTAAGCATGTGGTAATCATTGCCTTTAGGTTGACCTTCTACAATGATAGCTGCTATTTGCATTCTAGCTAATCTCTGTGGAAAATCAGTTCCAGCATTGGCTTCCTTTATACCTCCCGTTAAGGGGGATTTCCCTCCAACTGAAATTCTTCCAGAAGTAGGAGCTACAGTACCAGTAATTATCCCTGGTGCAAACACTAATTTATTATTAGGACCAAGTGGATGGCATGTAGGATCAACTTCTTTAGAAACTATAGTTGAAGTTAAGGCTCTACCTCCTAAAGTAGCATAAGCCTCTGGAAAATCTTCAAATGATGTCTCAAGCTTACTCATATTAACTCTTAAAATTCTTTTTGGCAATAATTTCACCTTTATATATTATTTTAATTTTGAAAATCGTTAAATAAAATTTGATATTTCATACTATTTAATTGTATCTTTAATTTGGAATAACTTCTCGATATGTACGGTCGTATAGAACGAACAAAAATACCGCTTATGATGAATGCCTTTTATTTTTTCTCTCATTCTTTCTTATTTTGTGATTTTATAGGAATTATAAGATGAGTTGGATATTTTTGGTTATGAAAGACTTTCTGTTTTGCGATAATGTAATCTCTAGTGTTTTTTTCTCCACCTAAGTTAGAGTTAATATCAAATCTGGGAAAATTACTTGAAGTAATTTCTATTCTTATTCGATGTCTTTTTCTAAAGTAAATTGAAGTATTTCCTAAATTAATCTCAAATTTATAAACTTTGTTAGGTTCGATTAATGAGGCGTTTTCTTCATCATTTCTATACCTTGCTCTAATTCCAGCATCTATAATATTAATTGCCTTTCCTCGAGGATATACATCGACTAATTTCACCATGAAGTCAGTATCTTTCGCAGAAGAGGAGGCAAATAATATCATCCTTACGGGTCCAGTTATTTCAATACCACTTTCTAAGGGTTCGCTAGAATAGACTAATACATCTTTTCTCTTTTCAGCGTCCTTTTGATTTTGTGAACCCTTTAATATCCCTAGATTTCGTCCTCCTTTAGTTATTACCGGATTCATTGGGTCAAATATATAATTATCTTCCAGTTGTTCAACCGGTTTATCAAAATCTAGTTTTCCATCTCCTTTTCTGCTATTTGCATTACCATTAGAATGAATATATAATTTTTTATATTTCACGCCATTAGGAGGCCAATTATCTGTATATCTCCATATATTTCGACCCATAACCCAATATTTAATCGAAGGATTTTCAATATCAGCGAGAGCATGTTTATCATCCATTAACCAATATCTATTCCATGGTAAACTTAAAAATTCCTTGATAAATCTTGCTATTCCCATATTACTTAAAAAACTTTCGGGGTGTCCAATTGCTGCATGTGCCCATGATCCAATTAGCATTTTTGAATATTTCTTTGCAACTCCTATAGCATTAGCTTTTATATCTAGAAATTCTTTTAATTGTTTTTCGAAAAACATATCTTGCCAACCAGTTAACATGAATGCTGGCTGAGAAAATTTTTTAATATCCATATCTAAGAATCCAGGCATTTTATGTGTGTCTTTTTCCAAACTTTGTGTTATTAAGAAATCATTTAAAAATTTGAAAAAGATCTTTAAATTTCGTTTTGAAGGATTAAAATTGTTTATATTGTAGTATGCAACTAAAAGATTTTGGACTTCTTCAATAGATTTGCCCTTTAGTTGAGATAACTTAATTCGAGTTTTCCTTTTTAGAGGATCATTGAATAATGCATATTTAGGATTTAAATACCTTTCTTGCATTAAATTTGTCATTATATCTCTATTAGGAGCATCTCGATGTGACACAATATTAATCATTATTCTGTAAATAGAAGTTGTTAATGCGTGAATATTGAGCCCTCCATTACTTCTCCATAGATTCAATGAGGAAGTAATAGCTGGAGCAATACAAGTTAAGTAATTATTATCCCATGATAACGCTAATTGAGTTATCCCAAAATAACTGGCTCCTACCATCCCAATCTTACCATTATACCAATATTGTTTTGAGATCCACTCAAGCGTCTCTAAGCCATCCTCCCTTTCAGTGAATAAGTAAAAATTAAACCCTTCCGAGTGACCTGTCCCTCTTATATCTTGTATGATCGTCACAAACCCATAAGCAGCATAAGCAAATCCTAAGATACATAAGCTATTTTTCCAATATGGTAATCGCACTAAAATTGTGGGGCATTTACTCTTCTTCTTAAAAACTTCTTTTGGGACGTATACATCCGTAGCTAATGTTGTGCCATCTTTTAATTTTAATATATATTCCGGATATCTTTTAACACCATATCTGGGAAATCCACTTCTTAAAATTAATGCTAAAATCTTAACTAAAGGTAAAGAACCATAATCCCTAAAGATTAAATAGATTTTATTGAAGATTTTTTTAGGAAAATGTGGCTTTACTACTACATTTAAATAAGTAAAATTAGTTATATAATCAGTTTTCATTAAATTGATAAAAATATACTAGCTTAAAAAGTTTAAAATTAAACATGGCAGGCCCGGGGGGATATGTTCCTTCTATAAGAATTTAAAGAAGTTTGAACCCCCGATCGTCAGCTCTCCCCAAAAATATAATTAGGAGGCTGCCGCGATATCCATGCTTCGCCACGAGCCTTTATGATTCTTTTTAGTATTATTATATTAAAGTTTAGTAAAATAAAAATTTAGATATGATTACAATAAACTATCTTATCTCTTTTGTTCATTTATTTGTTTAATTGAATATTTGTGATCTTTTTATATATTAAAAAAGACTTAAAACCAAAGGTTTTAATTGACCTTTATTATTTTTAATATTATTAATAGATTTATTAAATATTTTTTTTTGAGTTTTGAAATATGGAAAGAAGACTAAATAGACCTATTGACTATTTAAAAAATTCAATAAATAGAGTTATTTTAATCAAAGTGAAGCGAAACCGTTTATTTCGTGGGAATTTATGTGGATTCGACGAACACTTGAATTTGTATCTTGAGGGAACGAGTCAAATTTTTGAGTATCAAGATGAAGATGGTAATATACGAGAGGAACATGAGGACTTAGGAAGCATTGTCGTTCGTGGTGATAACGTGATCTTCGTTAATTTAGCTAATGAAGAATAAAAAGGCATTGATTTTAGAAAAAATCTTTCTAATCCAAAGTAAACTTATCTTAATTCTTCAATTAAAGTAGGTCAAAATAAAAGTTTTTTAAGTTTTAATAACTTTAGTATGAAGAGGCTTTAATTCAAGATAAATTTAAAAAAATTTGATGGATGATAATGGAACAAGCTCTCTTAATTAATCCAAACTTGGGGCACCCATTAATTCTAAATATTGATCAAAGGTTAAAAAAAAATGAATTTCATACAGAGATATTATTTGTTAGCAATATCTCTGATCCAAAAAATTTTGAGAAATTTATAAGGCATAAAATAGAACTCATTCCGATTCTTGAATATAAGTGGAAATTAAAGCAATTACTTGAGCAAGAAAGAAAAAAACGAATATTAAAGATTAAAAAAAAAGAGAAAAAAAGTTTTTGGAAGAGATTAATAGAAAAGATCTTTAAGAAGAAAAAAACCAAAGAAGCTGCTAGAACAGATATTACTTATAAAATAACTGATTCGAAAGGAGAAGAATTTGATATTGTAAGCAAAAAGAAAATTGATAAACTAAAGCATCGTGTATTTCGAGGAGATGGAATTCAAGCTATTGTAATGAATGTACAAAAGGTCTCTCCAATAGCAATAGATAATCCTAACTATGAAAATTATTGTAGTCCCCAATCCTATTTAATAAAATATAGAATCTTTGATGATTTAACAGAATTTTATAAAGTAGGTATTGATTTCTCTCTAAGTGAGGAAACGTTAGATTTTTTAAAAATTCGTACTTTTCTAATGTTTGATATAGTGCATGAGAAATATCTTGAAGAGAAGCGAATTAATCATCATTCATTAGTAATCTCAAAAAATAATTGGAGAAATCTTAAATTTGTCCATGCTACGGACTTACATTTAGCAGAACGTAATGATAAAATTTATGGAATTGTAAAAGATTGGCTTTCAAATTTTCGGCAGGAAAAATTGGTTGAATTTACTAAACAAGGATTAAAAATTCTCTCTCTTTTTGGACGTTTGTTTAAAAGAAAAGAACCATCTAAACATTCAACAGTAGAACCACTGAGTAAACGATTTATTAATCCTAACAATAACTTTAGGAAATTCATAAAGGAAATGAACAAAAGAGTTTTAAACAATCAATTAGATTTCATAGTATTAACAGGTGATTTAGTAGATTTTGTTTTATTCTCTAAATTACCAAAAGATATAAAGAAAGCTTTAAATTTTGATTATGAGTATAGTAATTGGAAAGTATTTAAAGAAATAATATTGAATTTACCCCAAAAAAAAAGAAGAGGTATGATAAAAGGACAAGAACTAATCTGTCCGATTTTTACTATTCCAGGAAATCATGATTTTCGACCTTATCATTATGATCTCCGATGGGGCGGTTTATATAGAAAAATTGGTTTGAATGCTGATGAATCTATAGCCTTAAATGATAAATTATTAGCAAATCCCATAAGTTCAATTACTAAAAGCTTTATGGCATTAAAGGGATATTTATCAGAATTTAATCCTTCATTAGATTATTCAAGTAAATTTGGAGCACATGAATTCATATTTTTAAATACTGGTTCTGATTCTTTCAAGAATGTACGAGATCTTTTAATGGGACGGCCCTCTGTTACAGGTCTTTCAAATAGACAAATAAAGTATTTAGAAAATTTGATAAATTTTAAAAAGAGTCAAAGAAATAATACATATTTATTTCTACATGGTCCACCACTTAATCCTCGAAAGAGTGCTGGGATTTTTAAAAAGTTAGGCCAGAAAGATATTTTTAAAGAATTTTTAGATAAAGTAGATGAATTTAAAGAAACAGTAATCAAAGAATTGGGTAAAAAATTATCTGTTGCTAGAATAGATGGTAAATTTGATGTTAAGTTTGGTACAATTTCTTCTAACTGGGAGAAGTTAATTGAATTTTGCAAAGATCATTGTATTCTTACTCTTACGGGTCACACCCATGAATTAAAAGAATTCAGACTGGGAGACCCAAAAGGAGAAAAGTCAAAAGTATTTACTGCTCCTCCATTTAGCTTGAAAAAACTAGAAAATCCTGCAGCTGTATTTTATGATCTTTATTCAGAACTTTACACAAATGCTAAAGAAATTGCTCAAAATGCTCCCTTTGTCGTACAAACTCCTGCATTAGGATTAGGAGGCTATTTTAACCCTAAATTAGCAGGTGGTTATCGTGAAATAGAAATAAGAAAAAATAATTTAATATCGTTCAAAGTAAAGTTTATAAGGCGCTAAATTCAATCTATAAGTTGAAAATAATTAATTTTACATTGAATTATCTTGAAAATTCAATTTTAATGAAAGGTTGGCCTTCCTTTTTTATGAATTGCCAACCCAAATACATCTTCCGCTCCTTCTAAAACCATTTCCGATATCGTAGGATGGCTGTGTATAGTTTCTCCGACATCATGCACAGTTAAGCCATGCTGCATAGCTAGAGCGATTTCTGAGATCAACTCAGGAGCTTCTGCTCCTATACATGAAGCACCAATTATTTTATGAGTGTTTTTATCCGCTAAAATCATAATAAAACCTTCTTCTTCACCCATACATTTGGCTTTACCTAATGACATATATGGAAATCTTCCCATTGCTACCTCTATATCTAGAGCCTTTGCCTGATTTCTTCTTAATCCTACAGATCCGATATTAGGATTTGTAAAAATGGTTGCTGGTATTACATTATAATCTGTTGTTCTTTCCTTCACTGGAAAGTTACCAATACTAGCTAATGCATTAGCAACTGCTACATCTCCCATATAACTAGCAACATGGGCTAGCATTGGGGCCCCTGAAGCTGCAACATCTCCTATTGCATAAATTCCTTTTACATCAGTTTCTGTTGTTTTACCATCGATCTTAATTGCTCCTCTTTCGGTTACAATTCCAAGTTCTTCAAGTCCAAGGTTTTTAGATTCTCTTGCTCGACCTATTGACACTAAACAATAATCTGCCTCGTAGTAAAATTTTTCAGCGCTTTCAACTTGATCTCTTGGAATATCTGAGGAGCAAGTAGTTGCTTTTACTCCCGATCCAGTATTTTTTACTGATAAAACATTTTGAGATACATGTAATTCTATCCCTAAACTGGTTATTTTCTTTTGTAGTTCTTTTATAATTAATGTTTCCTCTGTAGCAATCGGCGTTGGGAGATATTCTAACATAACAACTTTAGAGCCAAAAGTTGCGAAAATATTTGCAAATTCACATCCAATAACTCCAGCACCAATAATAAGCAAACGTTCAGGAACAATTTTAAAATTAGGATCAAGTATATCATCACTAGTTAAAATTCTATCATGATCGATATTAAAAGCTGGAATCATTGCAGGGGAGGAACCAGTAGCAATAATTATTCTTTTTGCCTTAATTTTATTCATCTCATCTCCTTCTATTGAAATTTCAAAACCATCATCTGCATTTCCCCCAGTTATTTTTCCATGTCCAAAATAAACGTCATTTTTCCAAGCTTTTTCCAAGGCACCTATACCTTCTACAAGTTCTTCTACAACTTTATTTTTTCTCTCAACAGCTTTAGCAAAATCTAATTTAAGCTCGCAAGAAACTCCAAATTCTGCTCCATTTCCCTTTATTTTATGTATCAGATCTGCTGATGCGTATAAAGCTTTTGTTGGAATGCAACCCCAATTTAAACAAGTTCCACCCAGTTTTGCTTTCTCAATTAATGCCACTTTAGCTCCGAATTGTGCAGCTCTAATTGCAGAATGATATCCTCCAGGACCAGCACCTATAACTGCTAAATCATATTGCTGTTCATACATAATATCACCAGTGTTATTTCATAAAAGAAGTTAATAATATGTTGAATAAGTAAATAAATCAAAAAATATTAAATTTATTAAATGAAAATTTATTGCTAAAGGATCAAACAGAGTAAAACTAGGTAAGCTTTTTATTGGAATCGTTAGAGAATGGATGAGGAATGATAGGACTCATAAATAATTTAAATAAATTTGTGATTAAAATTTTACACTATTAACATCAACAAGAGGAATATTATGTTTATTAAGAATGCTTCTCAATTACTTTCTGTAAAGGATTATAAATCACAGAAATTCTTAAGAGAAATTGGATTAAATTGCCTTGAAAAAGCTTTAAATGCAGTTAAACCTGAAAATTTAATGAGAAAATCAATTAAAATCCAGGATGATAAATTAATTATTAAAGATAAAGTTTTTAACTTAAAGGATTATGATAAAATATACATTATCGGCGGGGGTAAAGCTTCTGCAGAAATGGCCTATACTTTAGAACAAATTATGTTAGATTTCCCCATTAATTATGAAGGTATAATAAACGTTCCTGAAGGTTTAGAGATAAAACAATTTGGGACAACAAAAATCGAGTTAAATTTTGCTACACATCCCATTCCAAATGAAGGTGGTGTAAAAGGAACCAAAAAAATGTTAGAGCTTATTAGAAAAACTTCTAATAAAGATTTACTTATATGCTTAATTTCTGGTGGCGGATCAGCGCTTTTACCCTTACCAAAAAATGGTATTACTATAAGAGATTTGCAAGAAACCAATTCACTATTATTAACATCGAGTATACCAATACAGGAAATTAATACTGTAAGAAAGCATTTATCTAATTTTAAAGGTGGTAATCTAGCCAAGATGCTATTTAATTATAGTGGAGCTACTTTAATTACCTTGATTATATCAGATGTTGTTGGTGATAATTTAGATTCTATAGCTTCTGGTCCAACTGTACCTGATAGGAGCACATTTAAAGATGCTGTAGATATATTAAAAAAATATGATCTCTATCAAAAAATTCCAGAATCAGTTAGGAAAATATTGAATAAAGGACGCATTGATAAAAGTCTAGAAAATCCAAAACCTAACAATGAATGTTTTAGTAAGGTTCATAATTATTTAATTGGAAGCGTGAAATTAGCTGTTCATGAAATAATTGTATATCTTAAAGATGAATTTCATACTAATTACTTCTCTAATAAAATTTCAGGGGAAGCAAATGATTTCGGAAGGAATCTTTATCATATCATAGTACAAGAAATAAAAAAATATAAAAATATAAAAAGGGGAATATGTTTAATTGGTTCCGGTGAACTTACTGTTAGCATTAAAGGAAAAGGTATTGGAGGGAGAAACCAGCAAGCATTATTAAGTTTCCTTGACTTTATAATAAATAAAGATGTTAACTATAAGTTTCTAATCATTGGTGCCAATCTTGATGGTATAGAGGGAAATAGTCTAGCGATGGGTGCTTTAATAGACAATTTTACGCTTAAAGAACTGAAGAAAAAACACTTGAACACGAAAAAGTATTTAGATAGTAATGACTCAAATTCACTGTTTAAAATACTTCAATCTGAGATAATTACGGGTCCAACTGGATGTAATGTTAATGATTTAATGTTAGTTCTACTTCTAATTTAAATATTACATTAAAACTGATCTAGTAATGAAAGAGGATTCAAATCTTAAAGGAAAAAGAAATAGTTTAATAAGAACCTGTCCTGTATGTGGTTTTAGTTTTAGGACTATTGATCCGAAAACTAAGAAAAAAGTAACTATATGTCCCATGTGTGGGTATAAGTTTAAAGAACCAGACATTTTTCCATTTGATAATGACAGAGTGAACAAGAGATTTTTCTAGAATTTGATAAGAAAATCATTATAAATATAATAATTGGAAGGATCTACCAAAACTGTAAAATATTTTCTTAAATGACTTCTTGTTGAAATGAAAAAAGTTTTTTTAACTATTGTGTTTATATTTATTTTACTAATCAATATTTATCAATCCATAAATAAATTAGGATCAATTAAAAAAAAAGTATAAATAGGTGTGATTTAGAATGGCACGTAAGAAAGAAAAGAAAGTACGAGCGGAGACTCGAATGGGTTGGGATGCAGCGGAAGTAGATGAATCAAAAGTCGCTGAAGGTTTAAAAAGAACTGAAATGGATGAAGGAAAAGTTAGATTAGTCGATAGAGATATTTCTACTCCTGTTATAGAAACTTACGATGCGGATACAGGTGAACTTGAAGGTTCAATTCTATTAAAAGATGGAAATCGTGAGGGTTTATTGTCGCTTGTAAAAATCGTGGAAGATGTAAATACAGAGTTAGATCACGACGGAAATATCGAATCAATTAACTTCCAAGGGAAATTAAGTGTAGAAAATCCAAGTAAAAATGATAGATTATGGGATATAGATTTAGCTTTAAAAAATATTGAAAGTACTAATTTAAAAACAAAGGAAATAAAAATACGAGAATTAGGCACAGATCCAAATACGAATGTTGAGTCTGAGGATTTTTTGATTAAAGGACAAGCTAAAAATCTCTTAATAATCAAAGAATATGTCAATACACTTGCTAATGCTGATGATGTGTTAAATATTAGAGATATTGAGGATGATTTAATTAAATTAAAAGATAAAACAGTTAAAGCAGGTTCTGCAGTAAAAAAAGCTAATATTGAACTTGACGAAGAAGAAGAGGAAGAAGAGGAGGAAGAAGAGGAGGAAGAGGAGGAAGAAGAAGAGGAAGAAGATAATGATACTTATGATGTTGCTTCTGGACGTTCATTACAATCTTTTGGAATTTCTATTGACAAAGAAAACACTGTTACTTTTGCTATTGCTCTTAGAAGTTTATTTGAGAAACCAATTTCTAATGTTAAAGTCGTAAAAAAGATTCCAGACGAATTTACAAATGCTTCAGTCAGAAAAACAACAATGGGAAGAGCGGAAGTCGAAGGAAATAATGTGATATGGAGAATTGAGAAATTACCCTCAGAAACTACAGTTTTATTAAAATGTACATGTAATATAAAGGTTACTGATATTACTAAAAGGAGGACTGGTACGTTAGAGGTTACTTATGAAGGATCTTCTTCATTTGCAGGAGGTCTTGCAGTCGATAAATATGATGCTTATACTAGAAATAAATTTTATGTTGACGCAGTTGAAAGGGACGAAGAACCAGAAGTCTGGGATTGCAAATTAGTATTTGAGAATCCTTCTGAGTTTGTAATTCAATTATTTAATGCCGATGTTTATTCCCCTGAAGATGAAACTAAAAAATATGTAGATATAGATCCAAGAGATGTACCACTTTTACCTGCAGGAGCACAATGGCATTCTAGAAAATGGAGATACGAATCTGAAGAATATCCTGCATTCAGAAAGAAACTTGAATTTAGAGTTATGCCGGATTTTCAAACAGTAGTTAATGGTACAATTTCTATAGCAGATGTGATTTTGGAAATTGCAAGTATTACAGGGGACATGAGTTACGATATCACGCAAGTACCTACTTATAAAGAAAAAGATGTAATTGCTACTTTAAAGATGGTAAATAATGGTTCTGCACCATTAGATCAAGTTTTAATTACTCAACAATATTTTACTAATGAATTTCAACCACCCAAAGCTGACGAAATTACCATGATTTGGGATAAGGAGGAACTTGAATTACCATCTGGAGCTATTAATTTTGATGGTAGTGTGTTTAAAATTCAATTAAAAGACCTGAGAAATTCTGATACAGGGATGTTCAAACCTGATTCAACTTTAGAATTCAAATATCCTATTCATTGTGTAAACCCTGTTCAAGATGCAACTTTTGAATCCCAAATTATCTATAATGCTAATACATTCCCAATTTCTCAAGAATTAGAATTTATGCCAGAAGTTCCAGTAGTTGAAGCTCTGCATTTGAGAAGGAAATTCAGAATCGGAAAAGAAGTTGTACCTATTGGGGATTTAGGAAATTACAGAATTGTTTTAATAGTTGAGAATATAGGTACTGCTCCTCTTCAGAATTTAATCTTAATGGATAAAGTACCGGATTCTTTTGAATATGGATCTTATAGTGAAAAACCAGAGATAACCGACGAAGTTGGAGAGGATACACTTAAATGGAGTATAGATTTACTAAGTGCTGGAGAAAGGTTAGAAATTACTTATGAAATAAATGGTTTGGGAGAATATAGTCCTTCAGACGCACAATTAGGATTATAATTTTTTTTTTTAATACTTAATTTTTTTTATAATATTTTTTAAGAATTTAACCATTAAATAGATTTAAAATACCTTAATTTAATTATTATTTTGTTATTATATACTTTTATGTTAAATCACAGGTTAATTATTCTTTCTAACTTAAGAATCTAAAATGTCATCTTTGAAAAAAAAATTTAATCTAAACTGGATGTTTGAGGCACCCGAAGCAGTTTTAACATGCTCAACTCTAAAATGTGGTGATAAATGCTATCTAGTTTTTGGAGGGCATGATAAAACTTTATACTTGATGAATGAGGAATTGAACATCCTAGATAGTATTAGTTTCGATGGATGGGTACGAACAACTTTTCCAATAGATCTAACTGGTGATGGATGCCAAGAAGTTTTGGTAGGTGCTGGAGATGGCAATTTCTTAGTTGTAAAATTTGTGAAGGGAATCAATAAGTTAGCTGGAATAATGAATTTTAAAACTAAAGGAAAAGTTTTATGTGTTGCTGCAGGTGATTTCACTAAAGACGGGAATAATGAGTTAATATATGGCGGAGAAGATAAAACACTTAAAATATTTAAGAATATTGATTCAAAAGAACCAAATTTTATACTCTATTATGATTCTTGGGTAACAGCTTGTACCTTAGGTTATTTAAAGCTACCAGACATAAAAAATCCTATATATGGCCTTTTAGTTGGAACTAAAAATGGCCTACTTCAATTAATTCAATCAAAAGACGGTAAACCAGATATACTTTGGCAAAAAAATTTAGGTTCCCAAATAAATACTATGGCAATTGGGGATGTTACTAACGATGGCTATTATGAAATAGTTATAGGTTCAGACGATTCTTATATCAAGATCCTCAATAGTGAAGGAGAGAGTTTGAAAGAAATAAAGCTTGAAGAAGGTCGTCCAATATCTTTAAAAATTGTGGATATTGATGAGGATAATGCAAATGAAATTATTGTTGGATCTGCTGATGGTTCTTTAAGAGTTTATCATAATACTAAAATGAATTCTACAGATATTGAGTTAAAATGGAAGACTTCAACATCAACCTCCGTTAAAGTGGTATCAACTATGACTGATCCTAAAGAGGGATTAACAAATATAATTTTTGGTGGTTATGATAGAAGCCTTAGGTGTGTAACTGATTTTGGATGTGGTGAAAAACCTGCCTTAGATATTCCATACAATATTGTAGTAGCTGAAACAAAACCAGAGTTAGCAGAAACAACTCCAGAGAAAACTGTTAAATTAGAAACAGTTCCTACAAATATTAGAGAATATATATTTAAAGATTTGATAGATAAAAAAATAATTCAAGAGATTGCTCTTGACTTAGAAAAGCGAGGTTATCTAAAGGATAGAGTTATTGAAGAATTTGAAAGGATGATTACAGAAAAACAAGACCAATTTGAAAAAATAACATACTCAATATGGACATTACCTAAAGATAAAATAGGATTAGGTGGTACTGTTGGAGCTCCGGTTAAAAAGCGTAAAAAATTAAAACCTGTAGTAATAGAACAAGAAACTGAGAAGGCAATAGGAGGAGCTTTAATTGATGCTTTAACAAAAGAAAATGAAAAGGAAATTATAGCAACAAAAAGAACACCCCAAGGAACTATAACTGAGGAAAATTTAAGGACAATAATTATTCATCACTTAGAAAAAAATAAAATTGTATCATCCAAAACAAAACTAGTAGATGACATAGTTATTTTAGGTTATAATAAGGATTTAGTGGAAAAGCAGATTGAAATTTTAAAAGACGAGGGTGTAGTCGCCTATTCTCGGGCTGATCCGAAAGGATGGTATCTAGCGAATTATTAAATTCAATTAAAGTAGTTTTCAATCTCTTGCTTAAAAGGTTCAAATTGATCCAATTCAGTAAAATCTCTATCTTGAAATCTAGAAATAAATAATTTTAATAATGCTTCAACCTTTTCTAAAAACTTTTTTACAATTTTATCTGTATCTTTCTTCTTTTTTTCCGTTAAGCCATAGAGAATAATAGGTTCCTCTAAATTACTGTCAGATGTTTTAATTTCAGAAGTCTTAAAGATGAATAAAGTGTTTTTTGATTCAAGATATTCCAAGGAAAGATTATTAAAAGCAGTTTCAGCGAAAGTAGTAATCGCTGAAATGAAGGCTCCCCTTAAATCCTTGGTTTTTTCATTTTGGTCTCTCAAGTGTCTAAATTTATGCTTTACTAAGACAAAACCTCTAAAGACTATTCCCAATTCATATAATTCTTTCATCATTCTTTGAATCGATTGATCCTATTGCTCAATTTTTTACTACAAAAATAGTAAAGATATTCATATTTAATTCTAGACAATTTTAGACTTTACTCTAAATTAATAAAAAATTGCAAACATTTAAAATACAAAACTATCCCCTACACAGATTTTCCTAAATTGTGAAGGATAAAGCTCACTTATACTAGTAATATGTCGAGTACAATGGCAAGCACCTATAACCTCAATATTTTTTAAATATGAAAATTTGTTAAAGCCATGAAATCCCCCAAAAATTGCTTTTATTTCTCCTAATTGTTGGCTTTTGAGAATAAAACGCTCCAAACCTGGATGTGCACAACCAACTAATAGAATTATTTTATTCTCATTGGCTTTTAGAAAGAGTGCTTGTTCGGGTATATAAGAACTATTAATTTGACCGGATGAAAAAATATTTTCATCTAGCTCTTTTACTTCCAAGATCCCCACAATGTTAGCTTCAGGAAATGCTCTTTTGAAGGAACTTGTATTTTTCACCGGAACATAAATTGTTGTTTTTGGATTTAGATGATAAATCGCATTTAATCCACCCGCATGGTCACTATGGTTATGTGAAATAATAATATTTTCTATTTGTGAAATATTTAAGTTAAATTTCTTAATATTATGAATTAGAATATTTCCATTTCCACCTGTATCAAATAATAGATACTTATTGGAAAAAAAATTATAAATAGCAGCAGAGAATCCAAATCCCGTTAAAAATCCTGTCTCATTGCATTTATTATCATATAATATCTTGAGTTCGAATGAAGGACTTGAATTCATATATTTTGAATAATTATTACAAATTATTAAAAGTTATTTAGCCACTTTTTTTTTAAGTAGAATTGCTTGTTCTGGGCATTTTCCAATACACATTCCGCAACCAAAACAATGTTTTGGATTAAATTTTAACTCATAATTTTTTAACTTTCTTGCACCAAAATAGCACCAATTTTCGCAAATCCCACAATTTCTACATAATTTATGATTAGTCTTAGCAACAAAATCGGCTTTTATTATTTGTGGTGATCCTAATTTTAAAAATTTGCTGAGTATGAAACAACAACATGGACAGCAATTGCAGATCACATAATAAAAATAAGGATTTGGAAAATAAATGATTTGATGTACTAATCCTCTTTTATCCCATAATTCTAAGAGTTCTTTAATTTTTTGTTTAGATATCTCCTTCAAATTTTCAGATTTAAAAGGTATTTCATACAAAAATTTGCCATACCCTAAATGAATACATGTGTTTATTGGATGATCGCAATTTGGCTTACTTTCATGCTTTCTTTGAGTTTCTCTGCAATAGCAAGCTGCAATTCCCGTTACATTAGATCTATTTATAAGTTCTAATATTTCTTGAGAGGGAAGAAATTGAACTTGAGTATCTAAATTTTTATTTAATGGAATGATTCTTCCACCCCATCTCCCTCTGAAAATATATCTATTTACAAAATTCAGTGTTTTAATCTGGAAAATCTTATCGAGATATCTAAAAAACTCCAACAGATTAAATTCTATTAACCCAAAGAGAGATGTAATTAATTTCCCTAAAAAAGGAACCTTTATAATTATTTTATCAAACTTAGCTTTATATCTTTGGTGTTTTGAATTAGTCAAACTATAATAAAATTTGTAAATTAAACTTGTTTTTTAAAATAATTAAAGAGTATTAATTATTTCGAAATTAAAAAAGGATAAGAATATCAAAATCTTAACAACGCCCTAATAAATATATATAGACCTAAATCTAATTTTGCATCATAATGAAAGAAAAAAAAGAAGAAATTTTAACTAAAGCATTTAATTTAGGCAAAAAGTATGAACGTGAATGTACTGGTTGCGCTCAAACAGTAATTGCAGCTATTTTTGATTCTTTGGGTATATGGAATGATGATGTTTTTAAAGCAGCAAGTGGATTAGCAGATGGTTTAGGATTAACTGGAGATGGTTCCTGTGGTGCTCTAGTTGGAGCATCAATGGTAATAGGATATCTTTTCGGGAGAGATCGGGAAAATTTTAAAGATATGTACAAACCAATGAAATCTTATGCTTTAGTGAAAAAACTTCATGATAGATATGTGAAAGAATATGGTTCATGTCGTTGCTACGATGTTCAGATGAAGACTTTAGGGAGAACTTATAATTTATGGAATGCTGATGAATTGAAAGAAGCATTTAAATCAGATATGATGGACCATTGTTCAGAATTAGTAGGTAATGTGGCGAAATTAGCCACTAAAATTATATTAAATAATGGATATTTTCCTAATAAGAAAAAAATTTGAAAGGCTCATCCTATGGAAAAGGATATTAATACAAGATTTGATGAAAAGGTTCAAGAAATAGAAAAAATTTTACCAGATTTAAAAAAAGGTGTAAATTGTGCTGAACTAACCTTAACAAACGTTTTAAGTGTGCTTGGAGTTGATAATTATATGTTCCATAATATTGCTATGCCTTTAGCAGGAGGTTTCGGGGGATATAAATCTAAAAAAGGATGGATGGGAGCTTGTGGTGCAGTGGCAGGTGGATGTGCCGCAATAGGTGCTATTATGGGTGGCAAAGAAAAAATGAATGAACAAATAATGGCGATAGCATATCTTAAAGCATCTAAATATGCTACAGAATTTGAAAATGAATTTGGGTCAGTTGTATGTTCAGAACTTTGTGGTTTTGATTTTAGTGATCCAAATGGGTTTATAAAATATCGAGAAAGTGGAACATGGAAAAAAAAGTGTTATAAATTTGTTGTATGGGCTGTTGATAGGGTTAGAAAAATTACACGGAAAGATTTAAAAAGAAAATGGCAATAATTCAAAATCTTTTCGTTCATTTAATTAGCAACATTCTTAAATAAATATATCTAGAATAAACAAACCTAGTTTTCTTATCCTTATAACTTGGAAATTAAAAGTTTTTAAGCTATTGTATTCTTATTAAAATTATTCTGAAAAAATAATTAATTTGGCAATTTCTATGACTGAAGAGGAATCTCGCTTTTGCCCTTATTGTGGTATAAAATTAAAACATCCCTATTGGGTTCATGTTCAAGATAAACACGCAGAAAAATATGCTCAAAAAGAAACATGGATAAAATTATATGAAGACTACAGAAAGTTGGGTATGCAAGAAGATATTAGTTTAACAGTAATATCCGAGCTCTTCAATGCTTCTATTGAGGAGGTTAAATCATTTCTAAGAAATGCCAATGTTCTTTAACATCTTTCATTTTAAAATAGAATATAATTTTTAACAAAAATTAAAATAAATATAAAAAACTTTAATTTTAAAAAATATTCGAGTTAAAATTCTTCTTCGTCTTCTTCTAAAAGTCCTGCTTGTTTCAGTAAATCCTCTACAGAATCACGAGCTTTCATTACTTGTTCATTATCAGTTAACTTAAGGTTTTCTAAAACAGAATCAGAAAATTCCATGAACTTTTTAATAGATTGAGACGAAAAATCTTTTAATTTATCTGAGGTCTCCTCAATAAAATCCTTCCCACTCTCTCCAAAAGCTCCACCAACAAAATCTTTGAAAGCATTATTTAATTTATCTAAAAAAGTCTCTTTCTTTTCTTCTCCTTCATCAGTCATTATTTCCTTACCTTTATAATTAATTATTTTGTTTTTTAGAAAATAAATTTTCATATTTTAAATAATTTTTTCAAATAATTACACGTATTTCTTATATTAATTAAATAATCATTTGATTATACCTTGAAAAATTAGATAATTTTCTTTCTTTTCCATTTTTTTAGGTCATCGATACTATAGCCCAAAAGTTCACAGTAAATACCTTTATTATGCTTTCCAAATTCAGGACCAGCAGATTCAACAGATCCTTTTGTTTCAGAGAAGTTAATCAATCTATTTGGAATTGTTGCTTTTTTAACTCCCCATTTTGTAAAATCAAAATTATCACATAACATTTCTCTAGCTCTAAGATTTGGATGATCGTGGACTTCATTAATAGACAACGTTTTTCCACACGGAATTCGATATTTTTCAAGTTGTTTAATTGCTTCGTCTCTAGTTAATTTATTTGCCCATTCTTCAATTATCCTATCTAATTCATCTACATATGAGAAGCGCTTAACAATATTACTAAATCTAACGTCTTTCAGTAACTCTGGTTTTCTCAATACATTTTCGCATAATCTTATCCATTGATTTTCTGTAAGTGTTGTAAATGCTATTCTTTTTCCATCCTTTGTATGATATTGATTGTATATTGGTAAAAACTTAGTCCCAAGGTCAATATTTTTAGCCAATGGAATGAATTCTTTTGCCTGAGCACGAATGTTTATTGCAAACATCAAATCATGCATTGATATATCAATAAATTGACCTTTTTCTGTTTTTTCTCTATAATAGAGCGCTTGGCTAATTCCTAATGCCGCAATATGCCCTGCAGTATAATCCGCTATAGGTAGCTTTGGAGGACCTTCTTTAAATCCTAAAGCATCTAAAATACCAGATTCTGCTTGAATTATTATATCAAAAGCAGTTTTTTTGGTATATTCTTCTAAACCCTCGTTTCCATATCCCGAAATTTTAGCATATATTAACTTTGGGTTAATTTCTTTGAGAATTTCATAACCCAAACCCCATTTCTCCATTGTTCCTTTAACAAAATTTTCTATTATAACATCCGATTTTTCGACTAACTTCTTGAAAATTTGTTTTGCCTCATCCTTTCTTAAATCTAGAGATATAGACTTTTTTCCTCTATTTAAGATTGAGAATAAAGGAAATATTGTATTATCATAAAGAACAAATAAGCGAAAAGCTTCTCCAAACGGAGGTGGTTTTAGTTTAATCGCGAAATGCCGAAAAAAATTCTACCTTTATTACTTCCGCTCCTTGATCTGCAAAAAAGGTGCTAGCCCATGGTCCAGAGATAAACTGAGAGCAATCTAATATCCTTATTCCATCAAATATTTTGGACATAATTATCGTAGGTATTACTTATTTTATATTTTAAATTTTAAAGTGATGAAATCTTTTTAAAAGTAAGTGAAAAGAGATGAATGAACGTCATTTTCTTCATGGATTTCTAAACCCAAAAAGTGTTGCGCTTTATGGAGCGAATAATAAAGGCAGTTCTTTAGCTAGTCTTCAAATTATGAACTTAATCAAATCTCGATATAGCGGGAAGGTGTATCCAATACATTTAAAACTGGAATCTGTAATGGGATTTAAGGCTTATAGAACTATCGCTGACGTTCCAGAGATTCCTGATCTTGTAGTTATTGTTTTACCTGCTAATTTTGTTCCTCAAATTTTTAGGGAATGTGGTGAAAAAGGAGTCAAAAGGATAGTGTTAATTTCTGGAGGCTTTCGTGAACTAATAGGAGATCGTAAGAATACATTAACAGAAGAGATAAATGCTATTGCTAAGGAATATGGAATTAGATTTATCGGCCCTAATTGTTTGGGAGTGTTTAATAATTGGTATGGTCCAGAAGAAGAAAATAAATCCTTTAATATCTTTATTTGGGAAAACCTTAAAAGAAGTAAATTTTCAATTGCATCCCAAAGTGGTACACTTTCATGCCATATCTGGTATGATCCTGAAAATTTAGATTTAGGGTTGAGTAGATCATTATCCGTGGGAAATGAGGCTAATATCGATATAGTTGATTGCTTAGAGTATTATAAGGATGATCCATATACAGAAATTATAGGATTATATATTGAAGAACTAAAGAGAGGGAAAAGATTTTTAGAATTAGCAAGAGATGTGTCTCGTAAGAAACCCATTATTGCAATTTATGTAGGTGGTTCCAAGGCAGGAAATCGCGCTTTACAGAGTCACACAGGAGCACTAGCAGGTGATTCAAGGATATTTGATGCATTGTTTAAAGAAACAGGAATTATAAAAACAGATTATGTGCAAGAATTTTTAGATATTGCCCTAATTTTATCAAGAGGAATTTTACCAAAAGGGAATCGCCTAGGAATTATAACAAATTCAGGTGGCCCAGGGGCGATGGTTGCTAATAATGCTGAAAAGCATGGCTTAGTCGTACCAGTACTATCTAAAGGTCTCCAAGAAGAACTAAAAGAAATTTTACCTATGACAGCAAGTTTTAAAAATCCTATAGATTGCACTTTTGATATGAACCTGCCATATTTCTACATAACCCTACCCGAATTATTAATGAAATCAGGAGAAGTGGATGCCATCATTCAATATGGAGTTGTTGGATTTCAAGATGTTATGGATGATTATTTATCATATAAAGAGATTGCTAAGCATGCTGAATTTAATCATCAATCTGAAGAAGTTATTGATTCTCTTGCTCAAAAATTAGTTCAACCGACAATTAAAAATTCAAAAAAATATTCAGTACCAATATTATATATAAGCCCAATGAATTTTAACACTCCTTGGTCTAAACGATTAAGGGAAAATGGTGCAATTCTCTTCAGATTATGGGATCGACCAGTTAATGCTTTAGCAAAGATTAGTGAATATATAGAATTTAAACAAAGGCTACAGATGATTTAAAAGATTTATGATACTTTATCGAATTTTTTTTATTGAATTTTCTCTTTTTAATAAATCAATTGTATTTGGAATGATAGTCCTTTTAATTACATCGAATTCATGTACAAATTGATAAAACTTAATAAAATAAAATTGTTAAAAGAAATATTCTTTATTCACATATTAAAAA
>JBHLKA010000028.1:0-24758 GCA_048887145.1 Candidatus Hodarchaeota archaeon | reverse complement strand
GAACTTGAATTTGATAAAAAAGATTTAACACTCTATGATGATGATCAAATTCTTTCTCTTCAAGAAAAATCAGGTTTTGTCAATTCTTTTGGGGATTAACGACATTAAAAAACGTATTATTATCTTTAAAAATAAAAAAATCACTTCTCTCTCTTTTATTATTAACCTTCTGTTTTTTTAAGTTTATATGGAAAAACCAATCTCATATTTTGATTGGAAATTAAATTTTAGGAATAATATACTTCATAAAAATGGGATAACCTCATCTGAAACTAAATTGAATTCTTTAAATGAATTTAAAACTTTATTACGGAATTTCTTTAAAAAGGAGAGTCTACTTAAAAGTGGAGGGATATTATCCTCTGAGTTTGAATTTCAAAACTTGGATTTAACTAATGGAATGATTACATGTACTATTAAACATCCATATAATCAAGAGTATCAAGTCGAAATTAATAAAAAAGGCATGTATATTCACCATAAATGTCAAGAGTTTCGGAATCTCAATAAATTTAAAAAATATTTTTGCTCTCATATAATACGACTATTCTTCATATTAAAGGAGAACGATAAACAAAAAGCAGTTGAATTATTAAAACATATTTCTTCACATGACTATAACTTTTTCCCAAAAGTTAAATGATATTTAGGCATCTCCATCCTATGACTCAAATGTGACAAAGATTGCAATTATTGTGCATAGTAAAATAATTCTCCTTCTTTTTCGCTAGAGTTAATCTTACCCGCTATAGTTAGATTAGCCAAAATTCTTTTAATATTACTAATAGTCACATCAAATCCTTTTATTTCTTCACATCGGTTAATTATACTTTTAGATGTAAAGGCTTTACCCTTGTTTTCTTTTAGATAATCATAAATAATATCTTCTACGTTTCTTGCATAAATAGCTTTTTCTTCTGTTAATTGCTTTTTAGGAGATTGTTCGATTTTACTTTCTCTGATTATTACATCATTTTTTTCTTGTGTTTTTACTTTTTGGTGTTTTCTTATGGTAAAAAGTAAACCAATACCTCCAAATAAAATCATAGCTAATCCCATTATGGTATATAGGTATATATCTGAACTATAAAAATATAAGTCAAATGATATAAGCATTAATCCAAAACATAGCAGAGTAATAGAACCTGCTATTTTATCACCATCTTTCTTTCCAAGTTTTCTTCTAAGCACCAAACCAGATATCCCATCAATTATTAATATGACTCCGAAAATAATTAAAATATAAATTTCAAAATAAAATCCAACTATGATAAGAATTATTCCCCCAATAAGAAATAAATACCATCCAAATAGCCAGAATACCCCATAAGCTATTACGTCCCCAATAATACTCGTATTTAACCCACCGTTTTTTTTTCTATTCTATTATTTTTTTATATATCCTACCTTTCTAAGTATTAAAATATTTCTGTTTTTACATAATAACTTTTTCAAGTAGTTTAAATAATTATTTTATAATATCAATTTGATCACAAATTTTCAATAGTCTATTCCTATAATTCCTACTCATTGGATGCTATTATTTTCGGAAATATGTTTCCTACATATTTCCTTCTACTTTTCATATTTGATAGTATTAGATTATAGAAAAAAACGTTTTAAGCTAGAGAAAATCAATATTTATTTCTTAAGAATAACATCAGCGATTTTTGGGCGTGAAGTCTATTTTCTGCTTCATCAAAAACAATTGAGTGGGGGCCATCAATTACCTCTGCTGTTTGTTCATAACCACGCATTGCTGGTAAACAGTTCATAAAACTTACATCATCTTTAGCAATTTCTATAATTTTTGAATTTACTTGGAAAGGCAAAAAAGCCATTTTCCTTTCCTCTTCTTTATCAATTGGAATTCCATAACTCATCCAAGAATCAGTATATATAATGTCTGAGTTTTTTGCTGCTTCAAAGGCGTTATGTAAAACATTTACTTCTGCTCCAGTTGCTTTTGATAACTCTCTAACTTCAACCATAACAACTTTTTCGGGAGTATATTCAATTCCATTTGGACAAGCAACATCCATCTTCAAACCATATAAGGCGCACATCCGCATTAAATCATAAGTAACGTTATTGTGCGCATCTCCAAAATAAGACATTTTTAAATTAGATATTTGACCTTTTTTTTCTTTAATGGTCATAAAATCTGCAAGAATCTGACACGGATGAGCAAAATCATCAAGCATATTAATAACTGGAACATCGGAATGTTTTGCGAGATCCCAGATATCTTCTCTTTTAAAAACCCGAGCAGCAATTAAATTAACATACCGAGATGCAACTTTTGCGGTATCATGAATGTTTTCCTTTTTTCCAAGAGGAGAATCTTTTATTGAATAAAATATGGCATGACCACCTAACTGTTGCATACCTGTTTCAAAAGAAATTCTTGTTCTCAATGATGGTTTCTCAAACAACATAAGTAAAGTTTCATCCTTTAAAGACGTATTGAAGGTTTCAGGATTTTTTTTAATTTCAATAGCTTTATTAATTACTTTCTCACATTCTTCTTTAGAGAAATCTGATATTTTTAATAAATGCCGAACCATTTCTAATATCTCAAAATTTTTAATAATAGTTATATATTAAAAAGAAAGATAAGATATAAATCAAATAAAGTTAATTATTAAAGTTAAAGATGGTTAACTTTTAAACAGGGCGGCGTAATACTTTTCCTGAAAATGTTCGCTTTTGCTTATTGTTATCTACAGCAATAACTCCATTAACAATCACATAGGGGATACCTTCGGGAAAATGATGCGGTTCCTCATAAGTTGCTTTATCAATCACGGTGTCTGGGTTAAAAATAACAAGATCTGCCCAAAAATCTTCCTTTATTAATCCTCGATCGGTTAAGCCTAATCTTAATGCCGGGAAAGAAGTCATTCTCCGAATGGCATCTTCTAATGTTAATATCTTTTCTTCTCTAACATATTTACCTAAAATTCTTGGATAGGTTCCATAAAATCGAGGATGATATTTACCAAAATTATGTCTAGCTGGAAGTCCTACTCCATCTGTACCAACCATATGATATGCACCTATCATGATCCTACGGATATCTTCTTCTCCCATCGTTTCAAGGGTTACAGTAGAACCACCCTTATCATCAATTAAAATTGAAAATAAGGTCTCCCACTCATCTTTCATTCCTTTAGTTTTTGTAATTTCCGGAATGCTCTTCCCTTCAATATCCTTCCATTTCTCAGATACCACAGAAGATAAATACACACATTCAAATCCATTTCTTTTAATAAAATTTTCCCATCCTTCTATTTGATTAGTTGTTTCTTTTTTGATTTTTTCTTGATTAGTTTTTTCTTTAATACGTTCAAGTAATTTATCAGGACCACCTTCATGCACCCATGGTGGAAGTATTGCATTTAAAGTAGTCCATCCTCTATTATAAGGATATTGATCATACGTAATACTAATGCCCCGATTATTTGCTTCCCTGATAAGTTTTAAAGTTTCCTCGCTTTTGCCCCAAGATACTTTTCCTGAAATTTTATGATGAGCAATATGACCTCCTCTACATTCAGATTTTTCTACAATTTCAATACATTCTTTAATTGCATCAATCACATTTTTTCCTTCATCACGAATATGAGAGAAGTATAATCCACCATACTGGGCAACTGCTTTAGCTACCTTTATGATTTCTTCAGTTTTAGCATAAACTTGAGGTGCATAAATTAGACCAGTACTCATTCCAAAAGCACCAGCTTCCATTGCTTCTATGACATATTCCGTCATCTTCTCAGTTTCATCAGATGTAGGGAGCCGATTTTCGTATCCAGGTCCACCAGCAATACGTATGTTTTCAAATCCAACCACAGGAGCTAAATTTAATGCGCATCTATCTTTTTCTAATTTAGCTAAATATTCTTTAAAAGTATGCCATGTGAATTGATAATCTTCATAAAGAGGAATTATGCGAGCATAAAATTTTCGAAAATCTTCAATATGATCGGGATGAATAGGGGCAAAACTATTTCCACACATCCCTATTACATTAGTGGTTATACCTTGACGTATAAAAGATTCCGCTCTATTATAAATTGGCAAAATATAATCAGTGTGAGAATGCATATCAATGAATCCTGGGCAGACAATCATCTTAACCGCGTCAATCTCTCTGGATCCTTCATCGCTTATTTTTGGTCTTACTTTTTTTATCTTTCCATCTTTTATTCCAATTTCTCCGTGATACCATGGATTTCCTGTTCCATCAATAATCCTTCCATTTCGAATTATTATATCAAAACTCATTTTTAATTTCATAGTGCAATTTCTATTTTAACTCTTCTTCCTGACAAAATTCACGAATACATCTAAGATCTGTTAAGATTTCTTTATCTTTTGAAGTTAAATTATCAGTCAAAATTCGACTAATTACTTCTCCTACTCCAGGGCCTAACATAAATCCTTGTCCACACATACCGACAGCATTTATATATCCTTTAATATTATCAATCTTTCCTAATATAGGATTACCATCAGGAGTCATAGGATATAATCCCCGCCATGTTCGTCTTATTTTTACATTTCTTAGTCGGGGTAATAATCTTATCATACGTTTTGCAATTTGAGGTAAAAAAGAACTTGTTTCTCTTCTATCTACTCCTAGGATATTAGGTTTAGGGGTTAAACAAAATAATATTTTACCTTCTTTATTTTGATAAAAATAGTAATTCTTAGAATCTCCAAATAATGGATCTACAGCTGGTTGAATATCAACCACCATTGTGGAGAAGAAATTTTGTACTGGTTCAGTAATACCAGCTTCATGTGATTCAGGTGCTACTGGTAAATCGGTTCCAATCATTTGAGCTATAACTTTAGCATAAGCTCCAGCAGCATTAACTACATTTTGAGTTTTATATGAGTTTTTAGTGGTTTTAACTCCGATTATATTTCCATTTTTAGTTAAGATATCAACTACCTTTTCATTGAACTTATATTCTGTTCCGTTATTTTTTGAATGGCGATAAAACGCATGTAAGGATAATAAAGGTGAACAATTGCCATCCTCCGGACTATGAGTTCCCCCATACAAATTTTCCTCATTAATTCCAGGAATTAATTCTTTAATTTTTACTGGACCAACATAATCAATATTAAGCCCATAGCTTTTTTGAAGCTTGACTGTGTTTTTAAGCATCTTTTCATCTTTTTCTGTAAAGGCTAGGAAGGTGTAACCACCTTGAGACCACCAGATATCATCTCCATATTTTTCCTCCCAAGTTGAAAAGATCTCAATTGATCTTTGACATAACCATATCTTACTTTTCAGGGAATGTGTTGCTCTAATACCCCCTATTGCATGCTTGTTGTCAGCTTGTGCTACTGATGGTAATGTATCAATTACCAATGTTTTTAAATTATTTTTTGATGTTGCTAAAGCTGTTGGAACCCCTATGCTTCCAGCCCCAATGATGATAACATCATATTCTGTCATAACTACTTTTCCCCTTTCTTATCATTAACCTTGGCAAAAATACCCATTGGAACTTCAATAAATAAAGGCCGGCTCGTTCCTTGGTTTATTTGGTCATTAGAAACACCTTCTTCGCGAAAAATTCGGTTAATAAGAGTTGTACATGTTTTGCCTCCACATGCTCCCATTCCAGCTTTTGTTAAAGCTTTTAGTTCATTAAAATCTCTTACACCATATCGTATCCATTTTCGTATTTCTCCTACACTAACTCTTTCACAACGGCATATAATAATATTATCATCCGTAAAAGGGGTCTGATAATAGTCTATAGGCTCGTTATAAGAGGTTTTTTTCAGTTTAATACCCACAGCTTTCTTGGCTATGGTTGATGGTAAATTAACTGTTATAAGTTGTGTTCTAGGGAATTGTGGTAGTACCCTTGATCGTACAACTTCAAATTCTCCTAATTCTTCCTCATTGCTAACAACATAAACCTTTTGTCCTTTTTCGATTTTTTTCTTACTTAATTCAAGCGAAAAAGTGACTCGTGGATTATTCTTATCTTTTCTATAGTCAACTAGCGTTACTGCTAATCCGGGACATACCGCAACACAATTTCCACATCCTATACATTCTTTCTCATCTTTGAAATAAGGTAATTGAGTAATAAGATTATCTATCGTTTCTATTTGTTCTTGAGGACATACAGTTGTACAAGGATTACAAGGGATTTCTTGATTACAATGAAATAATGGAAAAATACCTTCTTCTTTAGTTGTAAATTCGGTCTTCACTGGTAAAGGAGGTTTTGCTTTCATTATATCTGCAAAATTTTGTAGTTTATCTATATTTTCATCGAAATCTATATTCATTTCTTTTAAAATTTTCAAAGCTTCAATTTTTCCAGTGAAGATCGCTGCTGATGCTTCTGCAATTTCTTGGGCATCACCAGCAACCCACACTTTCATGTTAAACTCTTTGGCTTTATGATAAAATTCATCTACTGAATTTAATCCGACAGCAATGAGTATAGTGTCACATTTAAAGGTTTGTTCAGAACCTTTGATAATAATATTATTTTTATCTAATTTTCCAATGGTAATTGACTCAACCTTATTATTTCCATTTGCAGAAATAACCGTATAACTTAAGTAAATTGGCACACCTAATCTTCGAAGTTTATCTTCATGCACTTTGTATCCTCCACATTGGGGTAACGACTCAACCAATCCCACAACTTCTATTCCTGCTTGAATGGCATGGTATCCTGCGATTAAACCGACATTTCCTCCTCCCACAATAAATATTTTGTTAGCTGATTTTATTAAATCTCTATTTACTAATGTTTGAAAAGCACCAGCACCGTAAACTCCTGGAAGTGTATTACCAGGAAACACTAACATTCTTTCTCTCGCACCAGTCGCAACCAAAAGATATTTTGGTTTTACCATTGTATATTCTATATTATCCCTTAAAATTCCTATAATACCATCGCTAAAAACAGCTAAAGCAGTGCTATTTAACCATACATCTACCTGTTTTAATTCCACGACGGAAGTTCCAAGAATTTCTGCTATTTCGATCCCCCTTTTACCAGCATAAACATCTTCTTGTGAGCCAAAAAATTTATGGGTTTGAAGAACAAGTTTTCCTCCTAAATGATCTTTATCATCAACTAGAATCACATTAAGACCATAATCTCCTAATATTTTAGTAGCTGATAGTCCAGCTGGACCAGCACCTATGACAAGAACATCCGTCTCAATTATCTCCGGGTCTCCAACTTCTACAGGATTATCAAGCGGAGGTAAGTCTGGGAGCCCATTACAACTTTCTATAATCATTCCCTCTTTAAGGGGAGTCATACATGCTTTAACTGGAATATCATTTGCAATTACATTACATTGCGAACATTGACCATTTGCGCAGAAAATACCTTGAGGGCTTCCATCCTTTACATGATGACCAAAAATTTTGATTTTATTAAGAAAAAGGGCAGAGGATATAACCATTCCCTCAAATCCTGTTAATTCTTTCCCATCAAATTTAAATTTTATTTTCTTTCTAATGGGTATTTGTAATATAGGATGTTTAGTTATATTCTCCATTTGGATTCATAGCCTATTTTCAAGTTATTTAATTTTATTGATGTGGTTTAATAATACTAATGACATTATCAAAATCGATACCTAATTCTCTGATTTTTTCGATGGTGGGACACCCTTTTTCTGTCCAACCTCTTTCCATATATACAGCATTTTGTAGTTTCTCATACTGTTCCTCTCGATGTTGACGCAAAATCTTTATTTTCTCTTCTGTAGATTTATTAGAGATATTTATTCCCAATTCATTTAGTTGATTATCGTATCTATCTTTGCGACTTTCATATTCAAGGGGGGTAACCGGTCCCATGGCTCTATAAGGAAAATTAGAATCATGCTCCCGAAGACCTTTTCCTTGCCTAATATTAAATATCCGCTGTAAATTATAAACTCTCTCAGACATCTTAATTAAATCATCTGCAGTCGATTTAAATCCTGTTACCGCAGAAAAATAATTAGCATACCATTTAACATGATCAGGAACTTTAGCACGCACTAATTCTCCCGTTGTGGGATCTTTAATTGGATAATCTGCTTGGCTTTCTGGTTGGATATCATTCCATGGCAATTTACACAGTCCGCAAAGACCAAACCAAGTACGCCACAGAGGAAACCAACGTAAAGCTTTCGCTTTATCCTCAAAAGTGGGAATGGATTGCCTTATAACATCTTCAAAAATTAACCATGCTTCGTCATGCTGGGGGCCCTTATTTGTAAGACCATATCCTCCCTGTTGCGAGAGTGATTCTTTAGTAACATATTCAGAAAATTCTAATCCTTTATGTTCCATACCAATATCTTGGACAAATTGAGGATCAGCATTATATTTTTCGATAAAGATTCTTTTCATTTCTTTAATTCCTTGTCCTACAATAACACCAAAGCCCTTTCCTTTAGCCATCTGATGTATTAATTCTACAGCTTCTTTGGCATTACCAAAATTGAGTTCCAATCCTCCAGTAATATCTTTGTTTAATATCCCTGCTTCATAACACTCCATAACAAAAGCGATTCCAGTTCCAACCGAGATAGTATCAAGACCATAAGTATCACAATAGAAATTTGTCTCTAATATCCATTTTGGATCCCATATACCCCAATTAGAACCAACTCCTGCTATTGTTTCATACTCAGGGCCATCTACTATAACTTTTTCACCTTTAAATGGACCAGTCATAACTTCAAAATCTTCAGAATAATGAGAACAACTTACAGTACATCCAATCCAGCAACCATCAGCACCTTCTTTTCCAGAGTATATTTCTCTCCATATTTCTCGGGCAAAAGGAATATTTTTCCCTGAAATCTCCTTATGTGCTCCATACCTAAAGTTTTCAGTAGGTAAAAGATCAGCAGCATTCATGAGATCAGGTAAATGGCCTGTACCTACTCTTCGCATTTCATTTTGTTTAGGGTCAAGCTTAATTATTTCTTGTGTGTGCATAATTCCAATTTTCTTTGCAGCTTCTAAATCAGCAGGATTATTGGAACTAACAGCTGTTTTAGGAGATCGGCACACTAATGCTTTAATTTTTTTATCTGCAAAAACACTACCTATACCACCTCTTCCAGCTTGTTTACATGAGGCCCAATTTCTTCCCTTAACATACCAGGAAAAATTTAACATACCCCATTTAGTATTGATGGCTGCAGGTCCAGTACTTACTATAGATACACGTTGCTTTTCGTTTGGGTCATCAGCATACTTATCTGTAAGTTGTTGGGTTAATTCATGAGAAAACCTCGATAAATTATCTTTATCCTCAATAGATTCGATTTGAACTACATGATTTATACCATCAATGAAAATAATTACTTCTTTTTCGGCCTTCCCTTGAATTTCGATGGCATCAAAACCAGAAAACTTAAGATAAGGACCAAAATACCCACCTACATTAGAATCAATAATAATCCCAGTCAATGGGGATATGGTCGTAACTATTGACTTCCCAGAACCGGGATAAAATATACTTCCTCCCAAAGGTCCAGAACTTATACAAATTTCATTTTCAGAATCATCCCATTTTACAATCTTGTCTTTTGGTAAACCATTCCACATAAGGTATAAGTCAAATCCCTTGCCTCCAATGAACTTTTCTTTCATTTCATTAGATACAGGTTTAACATGAATCTCTTTTTTGGTTAAATCAACATATAACGTTTGGTTAGTATACCCCTTTTGAACCTTATCGAATTGGTATTGCAAACTTTTTAAAATCATCTAAAATCACTTATATTAGAAATAATTAATCATAAAGTAAAAGGATTTCAATCCTCATACTAAAAAGCTTATCTTTTTAAAAATTTCTCAGTAAAATCATCTAACACATTTTCAATGGTAGGTTCTTTAACTGGTTCGATATCATATGTTACTTTTACTATTGGCTTATTGGTTTTTATTAGCTTTGTTAAATCTATTGGACTTCCATTTAATATGATATCACATTTAACTTTATTAAGAGTCTTCTCCAAATCATCAATTTGCTGGTCTGTATAACCCATTGCTGGTACAACTTCAGTTATTTGAGGAAATTCTTCGAATACATCTTTTATCGAACCTACTAAATAAGGTCTAGGATCTACAATTTTAGCACTAGCATTCTTAGCCGCAACGTAAGCAGCGCCAATTGACATCCCGCCATGTGTAAGCGTGGGGCCATCTTCTACGATTACAACCTTCTTTCCTTTCAGTTTTAGAGGATCCTCTGCTTTCACAACCGAATTGGTATATAGTCTTATTGCCCTAGGATTTAATTTTTGTAGATTTTTTTCAACTATCTTTACATCTTCTGGGCGAGCACTATTCATTTTATTTATTACAAAAACATCAGCATACTTGGCATTAACTTCTCCTGGATGATATTTATTTTCATGACCAGGTCTTAAGGGATCTACAACAACAAATAATAGGTCAGTTATATAGAAAGAAATCTCATTATTCCCGCCATCAAATATTATTACATCCGCTTCTTTTTCCGCTTCCCGGATAATCCTTTCATAATCAACACCCGAATAAATCACCAATCCTTGTCTTATATATGGTTCATATTCTTCGCGCTCTTCGATAGTACAATCATATTTATCTAAATCCTCATACTTTTCAAGTCTCATTACGTTTTGCTGGATTAAATCCCCATAAGGCATTGGTTCTCTTATCGCTACAACCTTATAGCCTTTGCCTTTAAGGTAACGATATACAGCTCTCGATACTTGACTTTTCCCGCAACCTGTTCTCACTGCACAGACAGCTATTAGAGGTTTATTAGCTTTTATTTGTGTAAATCGTCCTGAAATCAATCGATAATTTGCACCAGCTGCCAAGGCTCTCGAAGCCTTATGCATTACTTCTTCGTGGGAAACATCTGAATATGCAAAAACTACTTCATCTATTTTATGTTTTTTAATGAGGTCCTCTAAATCTTCTTCAGAGACCATTGGAATTCCATTGGGGTACAATTTCCCCGCCAGTTGGGTAGGGAATTTTCTTTCTGTTTCATCTGTAGTTCCAATATTTTGTTCTCCTGCAATAGTAAACGCTATAACTTCATATTCTTCATTATCTTTAAAAACTCGAAAGAATGTCCAGAAGTCCATCCCTAGTGCACCGATAATAATAACTTTTTTTTTCATATTAAGTACCTTGCTATTATAAACCTTAATTGATCAACATAATTAATTTGTGGCAAATTATTAAGATTATTAATTCTATGAAGGGAACTATAACCCACCGCTAAATTTAAGCTAAAAAAAAGAAAAATCTGCCGAATCTTTTTTAAAATCAAATATTTTTAATTTCCTTAAAAAAACTGTCTGATAACTCTATTAAAAAAAATAAAAATTTCGTATTCGAGCATTCATCTAAATGAATTTAAATGAAAATCTTACAAAATCTAAAAATAAAAAACAATTTTCATTATTAAAATTAGTATAATGATTAATTAATTATCATAAAGTCAAATCATGTAATAATTATTCCTGAAACTCATTGGGACATGTTATTGTAACTTTAAAAGTAGATTTAAAAATCAAATCAAGACAGAGCGAATTAAAATGAAAAGATCGGAAATTAATAATATTATGAGAGAAGCTATTAAATTTATCAAGAAACAAAACTTCTTTTTACCAAAATTTGCCTATTGGACTATTAGCGATTGGAAAACTAAAAGTGAAGAGATAAATGAGATTATCAATAACCAATTAGGTTGGGACATCACAGATTTTGGTAGTAATGATTATTACAATAATGGTTTATTGATGTTTACTATTCGCAATGGAAATTTTGCAGACAAATCTGAATATGCTAAATCTTATTGCGAAAAAATATTAATTGTTGAGGAAGGGCAGATTACACCTATGCATCATCATTTTTCAAAAAAAGAAGATATTATCAATCGAGGAGGAGGCATCTTGCAGGTTAAATTATATAAAAGCCAAGAAAATGATGAATTTTCAAAAGAAAATTTTACTATCTCTATTGATGGAGTAAGAAAAATAGTAAATCCTGGAGAAATAATCGAGTTAGAACCAGGAGACTCAATATATTTAACTCCAGATATATATCATAAGTTTTGGGCCAAAAAAGATTATGGCAAAGTTTTAATTGGAGAAGTTTCAACGGTTAATGATGATTATGTTGATAATCGGTTTTATGAAAAATTGAAAAGATTTAGTGATATTATTGAAGATACTGAGCCACTTTATTTACTTTATAATGATTATTCGAGATATATTAATCTCAATAACTTGTAAAACTTTAGATCAGAGTTTTTACAATAAAATTATTATAATTATTTAATCAAAGCACTTCTCGTTATTGTTATATATTGTGTTATTTAAAATTAGGTAAATATTTTTTTTGTACTTTCATCATTTCATTAAATATAGCTTCTGCCATTTTAAAACTCCCACAATTCACATCAACAGCTAAACAATCAATAGCTAACTGTTTCGATTCCTGAAGTATAGCTTCAACACACAAATCCTGTATAGAAGCCTCAATTCTTAGAATTGCGGCAATATTCTTAGGAATATTACCTAATTTAACCCCATGAACCCCATCCTTATTTACTATCCCAGAGCATTCAATTACTAAATCTTGAGGAAGATTCTCAATAATCCCATCGTTAGGTATATTAACAGCAATTTCATATGAATTGCTATCTTTTATTATAGCTTCGATAATGGGGATTGCTCTCTCTCCAGATGGTTCTTGCATTAACATACCTTTTTTAGGATATCTTCCTTTCTTTAATCGATTATGGTATCTTGTTAATCGAGCAGTACCCCCCTTATTGGCTTGTTCCATTCTTGTAATCCAGTCAGTTAAATCTTGTTCTGTAGTGTATTGAGAGCCGATCTGTAAATATTCACAAATATGATTATCACCAACATAAGGGAACCATCCAAACCTTTTATAAATCTCAAATGTAAGATCAGCAAAATGAAATCTATCCCATTTGTCCTTAAAGTAATCCATACACTTTGAATTAAATTCAGGCAGTAAATCGGCACCAGATTTTAAGTCTTTTAATCCAAGTAAAAAGGCAAAATGATTAAGCCCTCCCGTGGTTAGCTGCATGTCCTTTAAATCTCTATCCATCATAGCTGATAAGTGATGTGAAGTTAAAAGTCCTATTTGGTGACAAAGACCTAGCATTTTTAACTTTGGAACTGCTCTTTTCAAGGCTAAGCATATACGCGAGACGGGATTTGAATAATTTATAAAATAAGCATCAGGACATATTCTTTCAACGTCTTTAGCAATCTTTATAATCTCTGGAATCTGCCGAGCGCTGTGGAAGAAGCCTCCCGCACCACCATTTTCTCCCATTCTTTCAGTTGTCCCATGTCTTCTTGGAATCGTATTATCCTGCCAACGTAATTCAAAACGATCTCCATGCTCAATAGAATTAATTACAAAATCTGCTCCTTTAAGCGCTTTTTCTCTATTAGATGTAGATTCTATCATGAACTTATTTCCAATTTTCTTATTATCCTCTGATACAACCTCGTACACCATCTGTAACTTTTTTTCGTTTATATCTAGAAGCGTAATAGTTGACCCAGCTAATATTTCACTCCGGTTTAAGTCAATAAATGTTGGTGGACCAAAAGCAGGACTACCTGCTCCAATTAGAACGATTTTAATATCCATTAATATCCTCAAATGAGAATAAAAAAATAAACTTCATTAAATTCTGATAAAATACCTGAAATTTCTAATTACCTTTCTTGTTGCTATTCACAACTAAAGCTTCTATTATTTGTGGTATAACTTCAGGAGGAAAGCTATGTCCCATTCCATCTATAATCAATAATTCAGCATTGGGTATAGTTGTTGCAATATCTTTACCTACTTCTATAAGATTAAAAGGATCTTCACTTCCATGAATAACAATTGTAGGTGCCGATATTTTGTTTATAAAAGGTTTAATATTACCAGGTACCGCCATAGCTGCTAATTGACGGGCTATTCCCTCAGGGTAATAACTCCGATCATACTCTCTTGTCCTATACTCCCTTGATTGACTCTTATCAAAAGGGAATGTACCATTAATTAAACTATCCCGTTTTACCATTTCATCAATATATGCTTCACGCTCGGATGGAACAGGGGCAAAGAATCGCATCATGATTTCAGGTTTTGAAGGTGGAAGCTCAGGATTTCCTGTAGTGCTCATAATTACTGCGAGAGATAATACACGAGAAGGATGTCTATATGCTATAATTTGTGCAATCATTCCCCCCATAGAAGCACCACAAATATGAGCTTTTTCAATATTTAAAGAGTCCAATACGCCGATGGCATCATCAGCCATATCTTCTAAAGTGTAAGGAATCTTGGGTATTTCTCCACGAGTATAAGAAGCACTAATCTCCATCATATCGGGTATACCTGCATCTTCAAATTTTGTTGACAAGCCAACGTCTCGATTGTCGTATTTAATGACAAAAAAGCCATTTTCAGCAAAATCATCACAAATTTCATCTGACCAAGCAATTAACTGACTCCCTAACCCTGCTATCAATAGTATCGGCTTTGAATTGGGATTCCCTATTGTTTCATATTCAATTATTATATTGTTTACATTTGCTTTCGGCATTTTGGAATACCTTGTTCTTAGATTAAAATTTAAGATTATGATTAAACTAATACTAAAAATCAAAACCATTTTTTTGATATTCCAATGATAATAACTTTTTTTTATGCAATATAACCTTCGAGGAACAATCTTTAATTAATTATTATAATTAATTTGGGGCTTATTATTAAAATTATTAATTCTCTTAAGGGAAGAATAACCCATTACTAAATTTGAGCATGAAACATGAAAAACATCTATTTAATACGCAAAAATATTAATAAAAGGCTTGCCTAACTATTCTTTGATCCAATAATATAAAAAGTAAGTGAAAAACAATAAAAAAAACTTATATTTATGTAGTAGCGTTTTTTTTAACTTTAAGCATTGGTTTTGTATTCCAAGGAATTTATAATACAGGGAACAACCACAGTAATAAGGTGAATATAAATATTTCAGTTGAAAATAATTTACTTACATCTGAATGGTATCGTATCTGGGGAGAATACGATAGTGATACTCTTGGTATGGCAGTAGCGGTAGATTCGTTTAGTAATGTATATCTTGCGGGATATAAAGTTATGGCAGGGGTGGAAGATGATGATATGGTTTTAGTGAAGTATGATGAGAATGGTATAGAGCAGTGGAATCGCTCTTGGGGTGGAAATGCCAGTGATCGTTGCTGTGGCCTGGCGTTAGATCTTTCGGGTAACATATTACTTGTCGGTTCAACAGAGAGCTTCGGAGCAGGAGATGAGGATATTGTTTTAGTGAAGTATAATAGAAGTGGCACACTGCAATGGAACACTACATGGGGTGGTGGTGGTTTTGATCGTTGTTATGGAGGTTCAGTAGATTCATCAGAAAATATGTACCTTGTAGGAGTTACAGATAGTTTTGACTTAGGAGGGGGAGATATAGCTCTAGTAAAATATGATAAAAATGGCGAACAACAATGGAATCGAACATGGGGAGGAATAGAACATGATGCCGGTAGAGGAATAACCATAGATTCACTAGGTAATATATATTTAGTAGGACAAACAGAGAGTTACGGGGCAGGAGATCATGACATTATTCTAGTAAAATATGATGAAAACGGCTTACAACAATGGAATCGAACATGGGGCGGAATTAGCCAAGATATCGGCGATGATGTGGTAGTAGATCAATCAGGTAATGTGTATCTTGTGGGACAAACTTGGAGTTTTGGGCCAGGACAAGCTGATATAATCCTAGTAAAATATGATTTAAACGGTATACAACAATGGAATCGTACTTGGGGTGGAGGTAACCAAGATTATGGTAAGGGAGCTGCAGTAGATTCATCTGGTAATGTATATATTGCAGGAGAAACAGAAAGTTTAGGAGCAGGAGGTTACGACATGGTTCTAGTGAAATATGATGCTAATGGATTAGAACATTGCTATTGTACGTGGGGTGGAGCTGATTATGACTCTGGCCATGGAATAGCGGTAAATTCATCAGATATTGTTTATCTTGCGGGATATACAAGAAATTTCGGAACAGGAAGGAATAACATGGTACTGGTAAAATTTAGTCCATATATTGCTTCAACCGGCATTCCAAGTTATAATATCTTTATAATAATAGGGATTTTAAGCATTAGTAGTTTGTTCTTGATAAAGAAAATAACAGTTAGAAAAAGTAGTTAATACTATTATACCTTTCTTGTGGTTAATCTAAAAAATACTATGCTTTAAATTTCAAATTAATTAGTTTTTTCTTAGCTCCTTTAAGGATTTTATTGAGCATTTCCTTAACCTTTTCGGACAATTGTTTAGGTTTATAAGTTTCCAAAATGTTAAGAGCTTTCATTTTTACTTTCTCACCATAGCTCATCTTACCTTTTTTAATCCAAGTCTCAGAATCATCGCGATTTAAGTATTTTGGACGCCAAATCTCCTCCCTAAAATGTTTAACTGTATGCATTTCTGCTAAAAATACTCCTCCCGGCCCAACTTTGTTAATTACATCAAATGCTAATTTTTCTCTATCGATTTCAAATCCTTTAACGAATCTTTTAACATAACTTATAATTTCATCACACATTACTATAGAGACTGGATTTCCAACTAAGCCTTGACCCAGATATCCGACATCATGAATTAAGTTTGCTCCATTTAGAGAGGAGAGGATAGTTGCGAATGCATGTTCCATTGCTGCCTGCTGGTCTAAACAGTGAGCATCAGATCCTACTGTTGACCACATAGGTATTTTATAATGATGATATAGGTCTGCAAATGCAGAGTTACCAAGATGAAACTCAGGCGCACCATAACAAAATGTTGCTGATTTCATATCAATTGGTACTACTCCTAACCCAGAGATAATGGGTGCCCCTTTCTTTCTCAGCTGATGTAATACGATTCCACTTAGAGCCTCTGCGTTTGCTTGAGCAATACTACCCGCTAGGGTTACTGGAGTGGTTCCTCCAATTATATCTCCTGGAGGATAACATATTGGGATTTTCTTATCAGCACAATAAAATAATTTATTAACTGCTCCAAATGAGTGACTGAGCGGTGCTGTTGGCTCAGAATAGTGAATAATAAATGGTTTTTCTTTAAGGTCCTTCTCTCCTCCAATGATGGTTTCCGCCATTTTAAAAATAATTTCTAAATCTTCTTTTCCTGCTGCTGTGAAAAATATCGGCTTTACAGAGTTTTCCATCATGGTTTTCGCACATTGAATATACATTAAGTTGGTTGGAACATCACTCGGTAATGCGAAGGATGCAATAAAATCAACATTTTCACAATAATCAGCTACAATTGCAGCATTTTTTACATCCTCTAAAATTGAAAGTCTTAATTCATCGGTTTTTATATCAATTGTTCTTAGTAGATCAGTTCCAAGTCCATAATAATTATTATTTCCCTCTAATCTCATCGTTTCATCGCCCTCTCGATTGTAGATAATAATTTGAGAAGGAGCATTTTGGATGCTTTCTTCAACTAGCCATTTTGGTATCTGTACTATATTGGTTTCTTCCACATAACATTCGTTATTTTCTAATAATTTCCTTGCTTCTTCATGGGATACTTTTACACCAATTTTTTCTAGAATTTCCAAACTGGCTAAATGCAAACGATTGATTTGTTTTTCATTTAAAAGATAATAATGAGGTCTAACTACATTTTTATTATATTCTAACATTCTTATAGAACCTCAAGGTTCTTAATTACAGTATTAAATAATTATATTTCAATATTTATTAGGATATACTTTTGTATTTTGTAAAACCAAAATTAACATAATTAATATTCTTTAAAAGTTAATATTACATTAAGTTGGATAAGAAATGATAGCAAGAATTTGGCATGGTTGGACCTCATTTGAAAATGCTAATACTTATGAAAATTTACTTAGAAATGAAATATTTCCTTCTATTGAAAATAGGAACATAAAAGGATATAGGAAAATAAGTCTTTTAAAACGGCCCTTGGAAAAAGAGATTGAATTTATTACAATAATGATATTTGATAATTTGAGTGCAGTAAAAGAATTTGTGGGGGAAGAATATGAAAAATCCTATGTTCCTAAAAAAGCACAAGATCTTCTTTTAAGACACGATAAATTATCTCAGCATTACGAAATTGTTAACGAATTCAATTACTAATAAATATTTTTATTTAATTTAAATGCAAATATTTCTTGAAAATATTATATTTATAAGTTAGTTATAATTTCTATACTGCAATAATTTTTCAGTTATATTAGGAATTTCTAATGATAAATAACTTTATAAAAAGTCTTATTTCCAATACTGCACACAAGAAGCATCATAAAAAGTTGGAGATATATGAAAACTTTATAGGCAGTTGGAAATTTGACTGGGTTGGCCATAAGGATGACGGTTCCACATGGACGGTTCCCGGAGAATGGCACTTTTCATGGATTCTAGAAGGTCGTGCAATACAGGACAACTGGATATGTCCGCGTTCAAACGAACGTACTTCGGGTAAATATCCTGAAGGTGAATATGGAACTACTATCCGTTTTTATGACTTCAAAGATGATTTTATAAAAGTAGTCTGGATCGGACCGATAATATCACAATTAAATATCTTTAAAGCAAATTTTGAAAATAATGAAATTGTTCAAAATGAAATAATGGTTACTGAAAAAGAAAAAGTATCTAAATGGATTTTCAAAGAAATTAAAGAAGATTCATTCAAATGGGAAGCTTATATTTCAAATGATTACGGTAAAACATGGTATCTAAATCAGGAAGTATTTGCAGAGAGAATATAACTATCTATGTGGATTCGATCACTAGTCTAAGAACATTTCCTTCCTTTAAATGAAATTTAAAGGCCTTTTTCCTTCCATTTAGGACTCCTCTTTTGAAGGAACGCCTTAGCGCCTTCAGTATGTTTATCTCTGCGAATAAACATAGATAAAATCCCTTCGGTTTCGATAAAAGTCCTTTCTTCGACAGTTCGTCCTACCGATCTAACAACGGTTTCTTTATCTGTTCGAATAGCACCTTGTGGTAATTTGCCTATAGATAGAGCTAATTCCCTAGCCCTCTCCATGAGTTTATTATGAGGAATCTTAAAAACTTGAAAAATCAAGCCTAAATATTATTAGTATAAGGTTACAAAACACAATATATAGCAATTACTAAAAAATAATCCTTGAAACAAACTTTCATTATTGGTTAGGTTAATAAATTATTTCTAAATAGAGTGGTAAGGAGGTTATAAATAATTGCCAGATAAGTATAATGTTGACATGACTTTAGGCGAACTTCTAGAAGATGAAGTTTCTGAGAAATATCTAAGAGAAACTTTAGGAAAACTCCTTGATAATCCTCAAACGCAGATGGCAATGGGATTTTCATTGCGTCAAATTCAACAATATGCGGAGTCAATGGCTCCTGGGCACTTTACAGCAGAAAAGCTCGAAGAACTAGATGCTGGATTAAGAGCTTTATAAATAAAATGTAATTTTTAAAAATTAGTTGAGTGAATTTTAACTTATAAAATATTTATTTTTTTTAATTATTGTTGTATTAATCACTCCCTTTATTGGATAGTATTGGTTTTTTGAAAAAGAGTGAGAAAATGCCAAACTTTTTATTATTTTTTTAGATATATCTTAAGTCTATGGAGTTAATATCTGTTGCAAATGTTGACGAAACAATCGGGAATTCGATGAATATGATACCAAGACTTACAAGCAGACAAAAAGAAATTATGATCTTCGCTACTCGAAATGGATATTTCAAAATTCCTAAACAAATCTCCACAAAGAGGATTGCAGAGCATTTTCAAGTTAGCCCTTTAGCAATTTTAAATCATATTCAGAAAGCAGAGAGGAGCATAATGGAATATTTTTTTGGCTAATTAATCAAAATAATTAGTCTTGGGTATTATCAAACTATTAGTTCATAAAAGAAAAAAAAGGTTAATTCTTGTTTATATAATCAAGAAAAGCTTTTACTACCATATGAAATTTTGGATCTGCGACAACAGTAATATGGTCTTTTCCTTCGATTTGGAAATAACAAGAACCTGGTACTAATTGAGCTCCTGTGGATTTACTTCTTTTAACTATTCTATCATCAGCTCCGAAAACAGTCATAACTGGCACATTGACTTTTTTAAGAGCTTCTTTCCTTTCGGGATTAGTTGGGAGTATACCATCCGGACGTTGAATATCCCCCTCCAATACATAAACTAAAGCTTCAAGATCTTGTAAGTGAGAATCAGCATACTCTGAAATTACTTTTCGGAATCTTAAAGCCGCTTTATTTTTAATATCATCAAGATTTGCTTTTTTTAAACCCTTTATCCATTTTTTCATCATTACTTTAGCAATAAATTTTGTACTTTTTTTAGGATAGTAGAGTGGGAATCCTCCAATAATAGCACTTATAAAGCGTTCTTGCTTTTGAAGCAAAATATCTGTAGTTATTCTTGCCCCCATAGAATATCCAAAAAAATTAGCCTTCTCAATAGATAAATGATCAAGCAATTTAACGATATCTTCATTTATCTTTTCTCCATATTGAGCAGCATCTTTAGGTTTATCACTTTTCCCGTGCCCACGACAATCTACAAGTATTAATTTATAATCATCCTTTAGAACATCTACCCAATTAGTAGCTTTCCAATTAGCTTCGATATTTGCGGCAAACCCATGAATCATTATCACAGGTGGCCCTTCCCCTTCAATTTCATAATATATTTTAACTCCTTCATTATCAAAAAATGGCATTGTTATTAATCCTCATAAATTCTTTAGATCAAACATTTATCATTTTAAAAATTGTTATAGACTGACTGACATATTATTATATTTATATATCAAAACATAGTATATCAAAACATAGTATATATCAATAACTAAAAAATAATCCTTGAAATAAACTTTCATTGTTGGTTACTTTAGTAATAAGTTATTTCTAAATAAAATGGAAAGGAGGTTATAAATAAATGCCAGATAAATATAATGTAGACAAGACTTTAGGTGAACTTCTAGACGATGAAGTTTCTGGGAAATATCTAAGAGAAACTTTAGGAGAAGAAGTTATTGATAATCCTCAAATGCAAATGGCGATGGGATTTTCATTGCGTCAAATTCAACAATATGCAGAAACAATGGCTCCTGGACGGTTTCCAGCAGAAAAACTTGAAGAAATAGATGCTGGATTAAGAGCTTAATCAATTCGTTGAGTAAATTTTAACTTATAAAATATTTATTTTTTTTAGCTTATTCTTGAATTAATCTTTTTTTTATAATGAAAGAGTTCTTGAGCTTTAATTTTCAAGTGATAGATTTATTAATACGATGTGAATTATTTTATGTTATGGTAGTCCAAAATTTAACAATGACCCCTCTCCAAGGTATACCGTCGGAGAGAGTACGAAAAATTAGAGATGAGATGTTGTCTCATCCTTTCGAATATGATATTGAGCGCGCACGATGTTATACAAGAATATGGAAGCAGATGTTAGATTCTCCGCCTTGTATGCGGAAAGCTAAAGCATTAGAAGAATTCTTACGTTGCATTCCTATAAGGATTGAAAATAGTGAGCTTCTTGTAGGAGTAAAATCTAGTAAAATAAGAGCTGATCCTTTTGAAATAGAACTTGGAGGGCATCTTAACATTTTAGGTTTTATCTTAGACGATAAAATCGATGCGAATGCTAAAAAGATGTTCACTGCACAACTTAAATCACTTGAACGTTATGCTCCTCTTACAGAGCAAGAGCGTAACGAGTTGATAAATGACATTTTCCCCTTCTGGGAGGGAAAGACTTTAAGTAGTCGAAAAGCGGATCTTTTGAGGGAAGCGGGGTTATTAACGGATCAAAAAGGACCTATGGCTGAACTAATGAATAAATTTTTAGGTCAGAGTCCCGATACTTATACATTACTATCTGACTCTCAAGGTCATGTCATTCCAGGTTATAGACGGGTCTTAAAAATAGGATTTAAAGGGATAGAAAAAATGGCTGCTGAAGGTCTTGCGAAACTCAAGGAAACGGATGAAAATTATAATCAACGTAAGGATTTTTATGAATCAGTTCTGGTAAATTCTAAAGCTGTCTGTGATTATTCCAATCGGTATGTCGATCTCGCTCTGGAAATGGCTGAAAAGGCATCAGAACCAAGAAAGACAGAACTCCTAGACATTGCCGAACGCGTAAGAAGAGTACCCGCCCTTCCACCAAGAACATTTATGGAGGCCATTCAATCGATATGGATGACCAATGTTGTTATGGAAATGAGTCATGGTGAGTTAAGTGTATTTTCTCAGGGACGAGTAGATCAATATCTCATTCCCTATTATAAAGCAGACATCGCAGAAGGGCGGATTACTTATGATGATGCTTTAGAACTAATCGAAGAATATCTAGTCAAACTTGCAAGTGTTGTTATGGCAGGACAGAACAATATAACTATTGGGGGAGTAGATAAGGATGGAAATGATGCTACAAATGAGGTGTCTTACATGTTTCTCGAGGCTATTGCAAATGTAAAAAGCTTATTGAATACATTATCGATACGTATTTCTTCCAAAACGCCCCGTGATTTTGTAAAAAGAGTTATTGAAACATTTAAACATACTGCAGGATTGGCTATTCATAATGATGATATATTAATACCACAACTTCAAGAAGACGGTTATTCATTAGAAGATGCCCGAGACTATTCAATTGTTGGGTGTACGGAACTTACTGGCACAGGTAACGATTTCTCTTATACAGGTGGTAATGGCATTTTTATGGCAATTGTTTTTAACATGGCATTAAATGAAGGACGTGTTCTTATGTCAGGAAATCGAACCGTTGGAGCAAAAACTCCCGATCCTAGTACTTTTAAATCTTTTGAGGATGTAAAGCAGGCTTTTGTTGATCAACTTACTTTTGCAATAGATAGGGTTGCGAAAATGGCAGAGATAAAGGATAAAGCATTTGCAGAAGGTTTTCCCTATCCATTGATATCATCTACTATAGAAGGATGCTTAGAGCGTGGAATGGATATAACTCGAAATGGTGCTCGCTACAATAATGGTTGTATGAATGGACAAGCATTAGGCACAGTTACAAATTCATTGGCAGCAATTCGCTGGGCAGTATTCGAGGAAAAACTAGTAACAATGGGAGAATTAGTAAAACATCTTCGTAGTAATTTCAGGGGAGCAGAAAAACTCAAAGAATTATTGAGAAATAAGGCACCTAAATATGGTAATGGCGATGAAAATGTAGATGAACTTGCAAAATGGGTTACACAAGTTTTTAGCGAACTTCCAAGAAAATATCATGTGAGGGGTGGTAAAGGTATATGTCGTGCAAGCCTAGTATCTGCCGCAGGAACACAAGTTCTAGAGGGTAGAATGTTAGGAGCGACTCCAGATGGAAGATTATTTGGAGAACCCGTATCTAACGGACTTTCTCCGGTAAATGGTACTGAAAAAAATGGTCTTACCATGACCCTCCGATCAGTAGCTTTAGCTTCACGTGATGCCCTCCTTACCGATGGAGTCGCATTAAATGTAAGGATCAATCCAAGCCTAATAGAAACAGATGAAGGCATAGACAAAATGACTTCTATATTAGAAGCCTATTTTGAGTTAGGAGGACGAGAGCTCCAGATTAACCCAATAAGTTCAGAAGTACTGAGAGATGCTCAAACTCATCCAGAAAAATATCCTGACCTTTCAGTTAAGGTTACGGGGTATTCCGCTCGGTTTATAGATCTCACAAAAGCTCTTCAGGATGATATCATCGCACGAACCGTCTTCAATGAATTATAAACTAAATTTTAAATATCTTTCTTTTTATTTTCCCTTCTTAGCTTAAATCTTTAAAAACTCACAAGTATTTCCTTGTTTAAAATGTGATATGAAATTGATATTTTTATATAATAAATGAGAAAAAAATGGTTTTGTTATGTAGGTTAATCTGCAGAAATTGTTTTTAGCACCTAACGAGTTAAACCAGACCACTTAACGTTTTTAACCCCAGTACTTTTAGCAATTTCAAGAAAATTTTCCATCTCTTCTTTAGTCATTAATGGCTCACCACTTAAAGGCCATGACATACCTAATCTTGAATATTTAATTTCGCAGAGTTTATTAAAACTTAATATATCCCATTGATCAGGAATATTATTTAATTCATTTACAATGAATTCTCCAATTCTTTTAACATTCTCTTCCGTGGCAGTATAATTTGGTATTATTGGTGTCCTTATCCATATTATTTTTCCATTTTCTTTGACATAACGTGAAATCCATTTAGCATTTTCCAAAATTGTTTTATTTGAAACTCCTGTATATTCTTCATGTTTTCTAGAATCCATAGCTTTTATATCAAAAAGGACTATATCTATATAGGGAAGTAAATCTTCATATACTTTTTTACTTGAATATCCACACGTATCTAAAGCAGTAGAAATGTCATTTTCCTTACATAATTTTAAAAGCTGTAGAAGAAAATCTGGTTGTAATGTAGGTTCACCACCAGAAACGGTTATACCTCCTTTTGTTTTATTAAAAAATATTTTTTCTTTCTCTATTTCGTGAAAAAGAATTTCTAGATCCCACCACTTGCCAAACATAGTTAATGCCGTGCT
>JBHLKA010000027.1:0-25086 GCA_048887145.1 Candidatus Hodarchaeota archaeon | reverse complement strand
AAAAGTCAATACCTAACAGAATTGCTAGAGAAATATTATCTTGTAAAATATTAATTTAATAAATTCAACACTCTTCGCCTTCGTTTCCTTCCTCTTCTTTAAGAAAACGAGAACATGTATCGTCTAATTTCTTTATAATATGATCTCTGTCTTTCCAAATTAGCCAAGTTCCACCGCTTTTTTCAAAATGGAATCCTTCATAATTATCAACCATAGCTTTTAGTGTTTTTTTGATAAAACTCCAGGAAAAATTCGTCTTTTCAACCACTTCAGAAATCGCAATAGGATGATTAATTTCTAAATCTTCATTAAAAAACTCTATTACTTTCTCTAAGCCAGTTTTAGGTGTTGACTGTTTTTCTGACATTTTTTTCAGGTATCCTAATCCGTTATTTATTACAAATTTAATCTATCATATCAATATTAACATTATAAGAATTTTAATTTCACTTTTATGTAAAGAAGGTAAGAATATAATTAATAAGATAAGCTATGAAATAAGTATCTATTTATAAGCTATTAGGATATTTTCATTGAAATCAGACTCTGAATTTACCTTTTCATTCAATTCTCACAGAAAATTGGGATAAATTATAAAAAGGCTCGAACCTCATTTCTCTAGTTTCTTTTTAGTATTCTTTTTTATAAAAATAATTACGGTTATATTAATCCCAATTATTGTCCAAATTACAATTGATATGTTATAACTAGGAATTGTACTAGGATTTGTATATTTTAGTATAGTAAACGACCCACTTATAGAAACATTTGCAGAACAATCCTTTGGTCCAACAACGATAAAATACGATGTCTCATAATCAGGTAACACTTCTGCAGTAATAGTCCAATTATAAATACCATTATTAGGAGCATTCATATCAATATGATATTTATAATCCCAATTATTAAAATTTAATAGTTCAAGTTCTACCTCTGTACTTTTGCAATCAGTTTCCCAAATTATAGATATACTATCTCCAATTTTATAAACATCACCTTGAGCTGGAGAAATAACTCTACAATATTTTTGTATTTCGATTGTAAAGTATTCACTAAAACCAAATACACCATTTGCAAGACTAGTTATTTTTATTCTATAATCAGAGCCATTAGGACACGATACGGGAATTTGAACAAACTGTTCTCCATCATTTAATGTGTTTGGCCAAAAAGTTGTGAATAATGAATTTCCTTTAAATAACTCAATTTTTACCTCACTTCCAGCATTGATACTTGTCCATCTAACAAAATATTCTTTACTTGTGTAGTATTTCGATGAAGAAGTTGGCGCAGTAATGGTTATGCTGGGTGGGCGTGTATCATAAAAAGTAACACTATAAGTAACCACTGTGTATTGGCTTCCAGAGACATCATTCCAAAAAATAACATACCAAGTTTGTCCCAAATAAGAAGAAACATCAAAACTACCAGAACCACTAGCACTCGTTGTTTGATGATACCCCGTAGCAATACCTGTAGAAATAAACTGTGAGTAGCTCGCAGAATCTAATATCCATACATTAATTATCTGCGATGGTGAAGTAGAAAAGCTCCAGTCAATAGAATCATTCGCAAAACCATGTATTTCCGTCCATTCATCATGAATAAGACCTTCTGTAGGAGACATACGAAATCCTTCAGTCTTGTCCTCTTCTATATTTCTTTTCAATTGATTATCTGAATAAAATAGGACTAAATTAAATAGCTGAAAATTCAGAACGAAAACAACTAAAATTAATAAGAGCTTTTTCAAATGATGAGTTTTTAAATGCATTATATACTTTCTCAGCAGACTTTTTATCTTTAAAGCTTATTTGTTTTTTTTTAATTTAAATTTTTGTGATCTTTTTTTTTGTACATAAAGTTGGATATAGTAATTTATCTTCAACAGCATATTCACCTGCATTTGTATTCAGTATTATATCAGAAAATAGCGTGAACGATTCAGGCAACTTCCTTGTACCACATTGATGATGATAATGATGTTAATCCGGTATACAATCTCAATTTTATGGGGGATAGTATTTATTCGAATTATGTGTCTCTCACATTCCTTTTTGAATATAAATCCTGAACCAATTGTTTTAGATCTTGAAATTTTTCGTCAGGGAATGAATATCCCATTTTATCAGCAATTTCTTTGACGATCCAATCAAATAATTCCAAAGTTCTTAGAAGTTCTTAATAGATCTTCCTCCAATTCACACTGTAAACCTTGGTAAGCATAAGTGTGCCACATGATATATTCATAAAGATCATATACCTTAAAATCAGAACAGGCACTTCTTGCTCTCCAGATTTCACCTCGTCGAATTAACTTAGCCACCATATAGAAAATATAATAATTCAGTTGTTCTCTGCTTTACTTTTCCATTCCAATTTCAAAGGAAATTAGGACAAAATTTAAAATAATTTGAAACTCACGTCTCATATACTCCTTTTTGAATATAATTCTTGGATCAGTTGTTTTACATCTCGAAATTCTTCCTCAGGGTATGAATATTCCATTTTATCAGCGATTTCTCGAGCGATCCAGTCGAAAAATTTTAATATTTCAAGAAGTTCATGCCAAATTTCATCTTCATCATAGCTACTATAAATACGATATAATTTATTTAAGATTCGCTGGTCAACCCATTTCTCAAAGAATCTTTTTCGATAGATATTTCTCAATAGATCTTCCTCGAAATTATGATTTAAACCTTGATAAGCAAAAGTATGCCACATGATAAATTCATAAAGATCATATCCCTTAAAATCAGAACAAGCACTTTTCGCGTTCCAAAGTTCACCTCGTCTAAGTAATGTAGCCACTATGAAGAATTGATGGAGAAATTTAGATATTCTTTGCAAAAATTCATTTTCTAAAGGAATATTCTGATCCATGTAAGTAAATTTGGAGTTATACATATAGGCTGGTTTTGATCTCTCTCTTTTCGCAAGAATGGTAAAAATTTGTTCTAGGACACCATCCTTATCTAAAATAATTCGCCACCCAAAACCAAAGAGATCTACCCAATCCACAAATTCTGGATGTTGATCTAATAATCGAATATATTCTTTCTTATTATACAGAGATACTGCAAAATCAACTTCTAATCCACTCTTAAATAATACTCGATGTTCTTTAGATAATCCGGGTATTTGCAATATGTAAGATAAAACAGGTTCCCCAAAATTAGTTAACCATTCTGAGTTATCAATAAGGAGATCTGGGTTAGTTGTATAGATAACGATGTCTAGATCAGCCCATTTATCAACAAGGGGCTCTTTTTGCGCTCGAGTGCCGACAATTATCGCCCCACGGATATCACTTTGTTGATTAGCCCATATAAGGATATTTTCTTCCAGATCTTTATAGAGTTGATCTTTTTGGGTTTCTTCCTTCATACTCTTTATTTAATTCAATAAAATATAAAGCTTTTTCACATGAATTTTCATTGAAATCAGACGCTGAATTTACGATCCCAGCATACCCAACAAGAGTAGTACTAACAAATGTAGTGAAGCAAACAAACACTCCAGATTTAAGACTAAAAAGTAGACTGGTAGCAATGTCAATCCTATTTCCAATGAAATAAATGCAGCTCTCACTCTTTAAATTTTTTTTATTTTATCGCATTTGTAAAAATTTACCTGATTTCATTAAATCACAGGGTTTGATATATGTTAATCCTGTTTTTTCCGACAGTTCTTCAAGCATTTTGGTCCACTTCACGTAATTTCTTTTCCCTGGCCCGAATGGTCCTGGAAGGTCCATGCCTGCAAGCATTGTATCGTCAATAGTTTTATAATTGGAAACAATACCCTCCTCTAGAAGCCTACAACCCTCATTTAATTGAATAGCATAGTAATATTCAGGACTAGATAATTTTGCTTTTTCGGTAGTCTTAATATTTGGTTTTCCTTCACTCCAATTATAGATTCCTTTTCCTGTTTTCTTTCCTAATTTACCCTCTTTGAGTAATTTAGTAAGAGTCTTTCCTGGTGCAAATTCAGGTGAAAGCTCTTTGGCAAAATAATTCATACTATCACATACTACATCAAGACCAAAGTAATCCCATTTAGCAAATGGACCGAATTCTGGCGGCGATACAAATTCATTATCAATTTTTTCATAGGGAATTCCTTTTTCAGTTGCCACATCTAATAGCCAATTTAATAAGAGACTTGAAGCAATTGTTAGACGGTTAACAATAAATCCAGGGCTTTCTTTTTCTATTTTGGCAATATATCTTTTTCCTTTAAGGGCGGGTAGACTTTTACCTATTTCTACTGCGGTCTCAAATGTTTCTTGTGAAGTTTTTTCTCCTCTAATAACTTCTATTAACCTAAGGACCGGCACAGGAGTAAAAAAGTGCATTCCTACAACTTTACTGGGTCGATTAGAAGCCTCAGCTATTTTTTTAATACTCATTGTAGATGTATTTGTTGCTAAGACAGCATGCTTAGAAGCGTATTTCCCTAGTTTATTGAAAATTTCTTGCTTGAGATCCATGTTTTCTGGTACAGATTCAATCACAATATCAGCATTCTCAACAGCTTTTTGTACATCCCTTACTAAGAAGAGATTTTTCTTCAACAAATTTGCTGTAGCACCTTCATTCAGCTTACCTTTCAATTCCATCTTTTGTAAACCGTTTTCAATAAAACTTAAAGCTTTATCAAGTGTTTGCTGTGTTCTACTATATAAAACCACTTTTTCAAAACCAGCCATAAGTGCAACTTGAGCAATTTCGCGCCCCATTGTTCCAGCTCCTATAATTGCGAAATTTTTGAACCAATCAATATTGACCATTTTAATATTTACCTTTAAAAAATTGATATAAAATAGATATAAATAATGGAAAAAAATATTTTTATTAAGGGAGTGTTTTAATCAATTTAAATTATTGATATTATATACCATGATATAAGCATTGTACCTATTCCTAAAAATATTGAAATGGGGAGACCAGGTAATATTTTATTTCGTTTTAGCCCCATAATTGTTATTCCTGTTCCAATTATAATTGCAATTGCTGTTAAAATCATGACGATTATGCTATTTGCTTGAATAAGTGCACTTGAAGTAAGCATGCTGTAAAAAGCTAAATCTCCAATTCCAATTTCTAATTTAGAAGTTTCATATACAGCTTCACCACTTTCAATCTTTTCTTGGATATCTTTCTTAGACTCAGCATTTTTATCATTTCCTTGTGAAGCAATATCGATCATTTCTTTTATTGGTCCTTTTTTATATAACACAGCAAATATATCCCATATAGAAATTCCAATTAAAATTGCTAAAGTAGTCCAAAGGGGCATTAATACACCCATAGATGCTCCAACCAATAATCCCATATATAAAACGATAATATTTTTAATAGCTATTGATTTAGATGTAAAATATCCATAAAGTAAAAAAAGGGTAAAAATTCCAACATATATAGGCAAAAGAATATTTACAAACGCATTATAGGTGTGAACTAATGATGGAGACTCAGGAAATTGTAAAAAAATTAAATATAAAATAATCGAACTAAAAAAGAGTGATAAGAAAAAGCTTAAGAAGCCAAAACTTAAGCCAAAAATATACTTTAAAACATCAATTCCTCGTTTTTTGACCAAATAAATTATCAAAAATGCTGAACCAGCAGCCATAATAGTGAAAATCACACCATTTACTATCCCGCCTAAAGCTCCAAACTCTTCTTCAGATAAATAGCCGCCATCTATTTGAACTCCTGCTTCTATATATGTAAGATAAGATAAAATACCAGCAATAATTACAACAAGTATAATTGGAAAAGCATAAAATTTAGAACTGATTCTATATGTAGGTAAAAAATGTGGTACAAAATCTTTTTTAATAATTTCTTTTTCAGATTCTACTTCTCGTGCGTTGGTTTGGTTATTTGGTTGACTTTGAAGGTCAATCTGTGAATCTTCAAAATTTTCTGACATATTATTATGGTATTTTCTTTATGAATTAATTATTTAAGGTAATAATATAATTAATAATTTAAATATCTGTTATTTATGAAAAATATTAGAAAAAAACTCGATGTAAATAATTAAAAATAATGTCAAAATTCCAAAATTTTGAACAGAAATTAAGTAAATCTTATTTAGATTTTTTGAATAGTGGTATTAGAAATAATATTATATTTCCGTGTCATTTAGGAATAATTTTTTTTAATAATACTCATAATAATTTATTTGAAAAATTAAATACAGAAATTAATAACGTTTTTGATGGTTTTTTCTTTGAAGTTATGAGCATTGAAATAAAGAATGATTATTCCCTTTTTATAAATAATCTTGAAAGAATTATAATTAAAGGATTATATAAAGATGTTTTTGTATATCCTTCAAATTATTTTTATGAAGTTCTTTCTGATTTTAAAATTAAAAACAATCTTAATATAGGTCTGGGGATAACAACTTTACCTCTATACTCAAGTAATAGAAAAAATTTGATATTTCTATACGGTGAAGCACATCTACGCCAAAATTGTGCAGTTGTATCTTCTTACAATTTAAAATCGATTCCCAATTCTCAAGAAGATGATAAAATCCATCTAAGATTGATTAAAGAAGCAATTCATGAGATTGGACATATTGTTTTAGGAGCTGGGCATTGTTTAAATAAATTATGCGTTATGAATTTTTCTAAAAATATTGAGGAAATTGACAAGAAATCATTAAAATTATGCCCTGATTGCCAGCTTGAATTAGAACTGTTAAGAGCAGAATTAAACTTTTAAAAAAATTCAATTTTTATTAAAAATAAACATTTGGGAATTGTTGGATAAATTCTTTCAACATATTTACTCTATTTCTTCTTTCTTCTCTATGGTATCTCATTGGATATAACTCATCAATAGTAAATTTATATAATTGAACCCAAGTTTTAGCTACTTTTTCAATTCTATAATCCTCTGCAATTTTTTTCGCATTTTTTCCGAATTCTTCTCTAAGATCATCATCTTTTAGTAATTTAATGACATATTCATTAAATTGCTCTAAATTATTAGCTAAATATCCTGTGACTCCATGTCTTATTATATTAGCAATACCACAACCATTTGCTCCAACACTAGGAGTTCCTTGAGCCATGGCTTCCGCTAAAACTAAACCCTCTGCTTCAACCCAAGACCATAGACACGTTAAATCAACGGCATTGTATAATTTTAACAAATCCTCGAACGGTACTCTCCCTTCATATGATACAAAATCTCTATATTTCTTTTTCTTAACGATTTTCTCTACAGCGTCAGTAGAAGGACCGGGACTACCTACTAACATTAAATGAGAATCAGGAACTTCTTTGTGAATTTCTCTAAATGCTTTTATAACTCGAATTGGATGTTTTTCTGGCGATAATCTTGAAGCATATAACAATACTTTTTTATCTCCCAAATTATATTTTTCTCTAATCCCATTTTGTTTAAGTGTTTTAAAGTAGAAATCAGGAATTCCAGTATTTAGAGCAATTATTGGTTCTTTAAATCTATATTTAAGTAATAACTCTTTTTTTGTTTTAGTTGGAACATGTACTAAGTCATATTTGTCTAAAATTTGCCTTTCATATCTCCATATGAAATCATTTTTAGCCATTAATTTACCAAATATAGGTATATACTGAGCCGTATAAAATTGCATAGGACTATGATGGGAACCAATCATAGGAATTCCTAAATATTTTGCCCAATTAATGGCCATCGCTCCAACTGTCGCATGTGTATGAATATGTGCGATATCCAAATAATCTTCTTGACAAAGAAAAATTTTATGTATTGGGACTGTTAGAACAAACTGGGTCTTATGTCCTATTTGGACGCCCCCTATATCGTGAAAATGGAGCGTTTCTGGTTTCTTATACCCATCCTGGATACAGGGTGCAAAAATATGTACATTATGTCCTAATTTTGCTATGGCATCACTTAAAAATCTTACACCATGGGCAAGACCATTCATTTGACTGTACATCGCACTGAAAATTCCAATTTCCAGTTTATTCTTAACCATGGTTTTAATCCTAAAAATAGAAAAATGTTATATTTATCTAGATACATTTTTATTTAAAAAACTATGTTTTTAATAAAAAATTGGTGATTTTTTAATAAAATCTTAAAAATCATCATTAAATCCTTAGAGTCTATTAATTACAGCTCAGTTTTTACTCTAAGTTGGATTCAATTCCTTATTAAGTACATTCAAACTTAACAGAAACCTTTATTTATTTTGTTAACTGAATAATTTCTGTATTATTGAAAGTTAAGGGGAGATTTTAAATGCAGAAATCCCATATGAGAAAAATGGAAAAAGAAATAACCAATAGAGAAAAGATAGATAATATTTTAAAAATTCTTTCATTTAATAAAATCACAATTCGATTTTATTATCGTTTTGTCGAGATAATGAACCTTATGTAGTAACACTAAGTTACGGGTTCGATGATAAAAAAAATTCATTGTATTTTCACACGGAATTGATTTTATAAAGAAAAATCCTAATATATTTGGGACAGTAGAACTCATTATAGAATTCATTATTTAAGATATTTAAAATAAAAAAATTTTTTTTAAAAGAAGCATAATTAAACTTTATGGATGCTAAAGAAGAAAAAAAAATTGTTGAGGAAATATTAAAAGATAGAAGATTACCGCATTCGATAGAGATATTAGATGTTGATGGGGATAAATATACCGTTCGAAATAATTTTGGCTCAACAATTATTTATTATAAAAAAGGAGAAAATTATTTTTTAGAAGAAGAATTGTAAAAGTGAATAATATAATAATAATTAAGGCCAGATAATTCAAATCTTATTTAACCTTGTTTTTTAATTTTTAATTCAAACTTATCTTTAAGTTTTCATTTAATCAATTTAGTCTATAAATATTAAATATTGAATCTTTAAATTATTCATAGTTAACATTATAAGATCGTAATTTTTTATTAATCATAGGATAAAGAAAATAGTAAGAGTAATTTATAAACTGATGAGAAGGAGAAAACTCAAATCAGAAAGATCTGAAGAGAATTTTAAGGAAAAATTTCGGGCTGTAATAGATAACTCAACTTCAATATCTATGTACAATGAAAAGAAAAAGGCAATTTGCATCATAAAAAAGAATTTAGCTAAAGATTATGAAATTGAAGTTGATGCCTCTGAAGCCCCAATCCTTAACAAAATGACCGAAACACCCGAACCATATGAAAATTCTATAGCAGATCTTAAAATTTTGGAAGACGAGGTTTTCCCATTAAGCGAAGCATTTAAGAATGTATTTGGTGAAGAAAAAGATATAGAATTGTATAAAATAAAATTGGCTATTGGGGGGAGTAACACAGATTACGTTACAATCAGGGAAAAAGATTTGGTAAAATATGATGTAGAACCTACTCTAAGTGGTTTAAGAGATTTTATTAAGGAAAATACGGAGAGTATTTTAGGTTTTCTTGATTGTGAATATATAAGTGAAGAGGGAAATGTAATTTATTTGAGCTGTGGAAAAAAAAACGTTTCTGAGAATATATTTTCCCTAAAGATTATAATACTTGCTTCTCTACAACAAAGGGGATATTTCCTTCAACAAGAGCATAAATACTACGGACTTCAGCTATTTTTAGTTATAGAATCAAGAAAAGAAAATGATGACAAATTACTTGAATTCTTAAAGGAGTTAGGTATTGATTGGGAGTTAATCTTTTTCAGAAGAAAGTTAGCTATTCACGATTGGACTGAAATAGAATGTGAAAGAAATTCAGAAAATCTAAAAAGGTATTTACGAGCAAAATATGATACTCTAAATTATTTCGATATAAATAATATAATAAGATTAATAGTTAAAAATCAATTGCCATTTAAAGTTGCAGATAAGATGGCTTCACTACTTTATAAAATGAAAACTGAGAGGGCACAACAAATGCATGAAAAGAAATTCGAACACTCAAAATTTAAAGAGAGAATGTATGCCGATGATGCAGTTCAAAATTATGATGATAAAATTCAAGCTGTAGATGAATACTCTCTTACACTAAAAAAAGCTGAGATTGTTGCTGCTGCAAAAATTGCTTGTGCATATTTAGGATTTCAAATTGATATTAAATTTGATAGAGATATCTCAACAGCAGATATTTTAAAATATCAAGAAGAATTAACTAATTTTTAATTTCTATTCTTTAGAAAAAAAGGAAAAAAATTTAAGATTTTTACAAAGTTAATCTAAACCATAAGAAGTTTTTAATAATTCATAGTTTACTGCTCCGACAGTAATTGTTCTCCCAGTTCTAATATTATTAATCGTATAAGTTGCGGGAGCAAATAGACCAGGATCAATTTTATAAAAGTCATAATTAGCTTCTTTAAAGATTATATTAAATGGTTTTCCATAGCTGGAGGATTTGTTAGCGGGTGCACTTTTTATTAGCTCAAATAAATCTGCTTCTTTTTCTTTTTCAACATCAATAGTGTAGAAAACTTTACCCCCAGCTATTATAGAATCGTTAGTAGTTCCCATAGCAGCAAAATCATCATTCGCAATTGGTGCAATTGATGCGGTTCCAAAGCCAACCTTAATCACTTCTAATGGAAAATGAATTTCATGGAGTTTATGAATCCCTGTTTCCACGATTCTTGCTGCTACTTGAATTGATCCCGTTAAACAGGCAGTAGGAGCACATACAGCATATGTATTATCTGTAGTTACTTTAGATTTTTCAGATACAATAGCCAATACTTCCTCGTTGGGCATCTTTCTCGTTTCAAATACTATTATAGCGCAATTTGAATAATCAGTATAATTTATCTCATCGAAAAGTTTTTCAGTTTTAGCTTTTGCTCTTGCTGGTCCTGAGCCTAAAGATTGAAATACTACTTTCTTTTTAATTTCTCCATCCTTTTCAACTTCTTTTTTTAATTTCACAGACCATCCTGCTAATTGAGACGCCATACATGATATGATTGGTTCTGAAGTATATACATTAACAGCAGGAAGATAATGACTATCTAAATGAAAAGACGTAAATTCTATAGTTCCTAAACCGCCCATACAAATTTCTCCAACTAATTTTCCACCCATCCATGAAGCATTTGTCATATCTAAGGTTGTAGAACCATTACTTAATTTATGAACTTCAGCTTTATAATACTCTTTATTTTCAATAATTTCTTCAACAATTTTTAAAGCAAGGTTATTTATTTTTACGTGGTGCATTATTATCACTTAAATAACAATTTTTATTGGGTATTTAAAATTAAATTCTTATTTTATTATATTAACTTAAGTTTAAATTAAAATTTTATAAAAATGGATGAATCAATTTATAAATTAGAAAAATTAACTAATGATTTGAACAATACTAAATCTTTTTTTTTTGATAAATTAAATCAATCTAATTCATCCATTCATATTTTTACTCATTTAGATGCTGATGGCTTGGCTTCGGGTGCAATATTAGGGAAAGCTTTATACAGAGAGAAAATTCCATTTCAAATATCAATTCTTAAGCAATTAGAACGAGAGGAAATATTAAAAATTAAAGAAATTGTTCAAGAATATGACTGCCTTGTTTTATTTTCTGATTTTGGGAGCGGTCAATACTTAGAATTGATGGATAAATTAAAACTTAATAATGAATTAAAACCATTTATTATCTTTGACCATCATATTCCCCAAGGTGTAACTGATAAAGGAGACAATTCTATTTTTGAGATATATAATGAAACCAAGCCTTGGCATATTAACCCTTATTTCTACAATATTGATGGAAGCGTTGAAATTTCTGGAGCAGGATTATGCTATTATTTTGCTAAATTATTAAATGAAAAAAACATAAATCTTTCCCCCATTGCTTTAGTTGGTGCAACGGGAGATATACAATGTCAAGGGCCAAAAAAATCATTTATAGGGCTTAATAAACATATCTTAAATGATGCTATGCAGTTAGATCTTATTGATATAGTAACTGATTTAAATTTTTCACCAATTAAACCATTAAACGAAGCAATTGCTTATTCTACTGATATTAATTTACCTGGTTTAACTGGAGATCCAAATAAAATTTTAATTTTTCTACAGAAATTAGGTATTTTAATGGAAAACACAAATGGAAATATAAAAGCGCTAAACGAACTAAATCAAAGTGATAAACAAAAAATTACTTCAGCAATTATTCGATATATTTCATTTAAATTAAACTTAGATCCTAATGAGATATTAAATAAACTAATTATTAATCGATACATTTTGAAGAATGAAGTTAAGACTTCAGAACTTCATGATTTGAATGAATTTTCTAATTTATTGAACTCATGTGGCAGGACTGATGTTGGTGGATTAGGAATTGCTGTTGCGATGGGAGATAGAGAAAAAGCTTTTCAAAAAGCCCAAGAAAATTTAATTTTATACAGAAAATCTATTGTTAAAGCTTTATCTTGGATTCATGAAAAGAAAATAATTCAACAAAAAGAGTTTATACAATATTTTTTTGGTGAAGACATTATACCTGCAAAAATTATTGGTACTATTAGTTCAATGTTAATTTTTGAAAAAAGCGATTTATTGGATGCCTCAAAACCAATTTTTGGATTTGCAAAAAGGAAAGATGAGAACATGTATAAAGTATCAGCCAGAGCTAATAAAAAACTCGTGAAAGAAGGACTAAATTTATCAGAAGTGATAAGAGAAGCTTTGGAATTAACAGATTTGGAGACTTTAGGGGGAGGGCATCCACCTGCAGCGGGTACCAAAATACCAATCGATCGTGTAAATGATTTCTTAGAGAATTGTAATAAATCTGTTGAAAAACAACTTACAAAATGAATTATAATTGAAAATTCTAAATACTGTAGATTTCTCCAGTTTCAGGAGCAACCGAATTATAACCTTCATTAGCAAGATCTCGCGCAAAGGAAGTAGTTGCCTTATCATCACCATGAATACAAAATATGTAGTTAGAATTATCAATAAAATTTAGATTATGAATGTATTTCAATAAGTGTTTTTGATCAGCATGACTAGAAAAATCATAATAATCAACTTCACAATTTGCTTTTTTCACTATTTTTCTATTAGGATTTTTACTTTTATTATTTAGTTGATATTCAAAAATCTTCTCGTCTAATAGTTTTCTTCCAGGTGTTCCCTCAACTTGATATCCAACCAAATATATTGCTGAATTGGGGTCATCTAATAGTATTTTAATATAATCAATTGCAGCACCACCTCTTAACATCCCAGATGGAGAAATTATTATTGAGTTAGATTTTTGTGCAATTTTTTTTCGATTTTTATCTGAAACAAACTCAGCTTTTTTCAATGACTTCTTGTAGTAACTGAAGTCTCGAAAAAATGAAGGATAATCGTAATATGCTACACCTACTTTTCTAGCTAATCCATCAATATAAATTTGGTTTTTTAAATTATATTTATTTAAAATTAGTAATACTTCTTGAGACCGTGCGACACCAAAGGCGGGGATAAGGACTTTACCATCATTTTCATTTACATTGATTACATTTTCTACAAAATCTCTTTCTAATTCTTCTCTAGGAGGATGATCTCTAAGAGCATAAGTTGATTCAGTAATTAATGCATCAATTTTTGGAATTATTGAAGTTTCTGCAGGATATATTAAATTAGTATTAATCAAATTAATATCTCCAGTATACAGAAGTTTCTTTTTATCAACTTCAATTAAAATTGATACACTACCAGGGATATGTCCCGCGTTATAAAAAGTAATATAAAAATCTTCATCAATTTTTTTTCTGTGTTCGTTTTCTAAAAAGTAAGTATTTTTTCTTAACTTCTCTACCTCTCTATATCCAAAGGGGTAATGATAATTTGAAATTTTTATCATATCTTTTAATAAAATTTCGGTAATTCTCAATGTTAATGGATTAGTAAAGAGGGGAACATTAAAATTTTTGTATAGATAAGGTAAGCCTCCAGAATGGTCTATATGACAATGGCTTAATGCAATTGCTTTAAGATTGCTCAAATCTGTATTATATGGTAATCGCTCATCGTCATTGAATCTTACTCCGTAGTCTAGAATACATTTTGTACCTTTATTGGATTCAATTAAGACTGCTGAACGCCCTACTTCTCTGCAACTCCCTAGAAACGAAATTTTTGTCATGAAAGGTCAATCTCTATGAAATAGTTAAAATATCAAAAAACTTTTTACATATTTAAAACAATCAAGAAATATCAAGTTTTTTATTAACATATTTTAAATTTATCTGAATGTGATGTTTTTATGAAATTCGAAGGAAATGCAGAAATCGGTATTATTGGAGGTACTGGTGCAGATATTGCGTTAGAAGATGCTGAAAATTTAAAGATTTATACGCCTTACGGAAAAACTTCTGAATTTATTAATGTAGGTTATTTTAAAGGTAAAAAAGTAGCATTTTTACCTCGCCATGGAACGGGTCATATGATACCACCTCATAAACTAAATTTTAGAGCAAATATATGGGCTATGAAAGAATTAGGAGTCAAATGCATTATTTCACCTTCAGCAGTAGGTTCCTTAAAGAAAGAGTTGGATAAGGGACAATTCTTATTAGTAGATCAGTATATAGATAGAACAAAGAAACGTTTAGATACCTTTTATGAAGGAGGCCAGGTATGCCATATTGGACAAGCCGAACCTTTTTGTGAATATTTAAATAATCTTTTTTACGAGAGTGGGAAGCAAATAGAAGGTTTAAATATTTTAAATGGAGGCACATATGTTTGTATTGAAGGGCCCCGCTTTTCTACAAGAGCAGAATCTAAAACATTTCGCCAATGGAATGCCGATATAATAGGCATGACAGTTTATCCTGAAGTAGTCCTTGCAGCAGAAAAAGAAATATGTTATTGCACTATAGCTATGATTACTGATTATGATGTTTGGGCAGCTTCTTGTAAAAATTGTGGTATTGTCGAATATGGAGAACAATGTGAAAGTTGTGGTGGACCTTTGGAGAAACTAGCAGTTAGTATCGAAGAAATCCTCGATACAGTTAGTAAAAATGAAGGAAATCTTAAAAAATTATTAGAAATGGTCATTCCTAAAATAGATACTCAAAGAGATTGTGGATGCCACCATACTCTTACGGGAGCAGTTATTTAGTAAAACTTGTAAGATTTAATAAACTTTTTTTTTAAACATAAGAATTTTTCTGAAAAATCTAACTCGATTCTTAAAAATAAAATTTTTTTTAACAAAATGTATTACAAAAAATATATTAAATTTAATATAATTTGAAGTTTCATGGTAAAAAATAAAGTTTTAGTGCTTGGATCCTTAGCTTTTGATTACATTATGGGCTTTAAAGAGAAATTTGTTAATGCTGTATCAATTGATCATAAAAAAGAAGAATATCAAAGCACAATTACAGCAGATAGTCGTTACTTACACTTTGGCGGGACTGCTGGTAATATTGCTTATAATTTAGGTTTATTAAATGTAGTAAATGTTCTTTTGGTGGGTTCAGTGGGAAAAGACTTTGAAAGTTTGGGATATAAAAATCACATTCAACGTTTTAGAAATATTGAATTATCAATTGATGAATATGATAATCTCTTCACTGCTGCTTGCTATATAGTGAATGATATTAAATCTAATCAAATGATTATATTTCATGGTGGTGCTTTAGATAAATGTAAGAATATTAATTTAGAAAATAAGATTAAAAATCCAAAAGAGTTTGCCTATGCGATAAATTCAACCCAAAGCATTGAAGCTATGACTAATTTTGCGGATCAGTTAAATAATTTAAAAATTCCAACAATTTTTGATCCTGGGCAAGTTACACCACTTTTTCCTAAAGAATTATTGATCAATATAATAAAAAAGTCTGAAATTTTAATTGGAAATGCCTATGAAATAGAGCAAATAAAAAAAAGAACTGGGTTTTCAGAAAAAGAAATTATTGAACATGTTAAGGCAATTATAACAACAAAGGGCTCAGAAGGTTCAGAATTAATTTATAAAGATGATAATAATAAGATTTATAAAATAAATATTCCCATAGCAGTTCCAGAAAAAATAGAAGATGCTACTGGAGCAGGAGATGGTTATCGCGCAGGGATCTTAACTGGATTAGTTTTAAATATGACTATTTTAGATTCTTGTAGATTAGGGTCTATATTAGGTTCATTTGTAGTAGAAAGTAGCGGAGCACAAACCCAAGATTTCAATATAAACCAAGTTAGAAAAAGATTCTTTATTACTTATGGCTATATTCCTCCTGAATTAGAAAAAATATAAAGTTAGTTTTTCTGTGATTTTTTATCTAACTTCTTTAGCAATTTGTACCTAATCATGCAATATTGGTTTTCTAGCAGCGAGGACAGCATCTAAACGCCCTATAGAGGTGTTATATGGTGCCCCTTTTACCATCTCAGGGTCACTATGAGCTTCTTCATATATTTTATACATTATATCCACAAAATTATTGAGAGAATTTTTTGATTCTGTTTCTGTAGGTTCAATCATTATTGCTCCATTCACTATTAATGGAAAATAAATTGTTGGTGCATAGATTCCATAATCCAAAATTCTCTTAGCAATATCTTCAGTAGTTACTTCATTTGGTAAGCCTTTATCTGATAACACAAACTCATGTTGACAAATTCTGTTATAAGGAAGTTCATATCTTTTTTGTAGTAAAACTCGTAAATAATTTGCGTTTAGGACTGAAATTTGACCAACTTGTTCTAAACCTTCACTTCCTAATGCTAAAATATAAGTATAAGCCCGTATAATAATTCCAAAATTTCCCCAAAACGCTTTTATCCTTCCTATTGATTTTTCATAATCAATTTCACATGCAATTCCTTCACTAGTTTTTATGATACAAGGCGAAGGTAGATATTGAATAAGATCATTTACAACTCCAACTGGTCCTGATCCAGGACCTCCTCCTCCATGAGGGGTAGAAAAAGTTTTATGTAGATTTAAGTGAACTATATCAAATCCCATATCTTTAGGTCGACATATTCCTAACATTGGATTCAAATTCGCTCCATCGTAATAACAGAGGCCATCATTCTCATGTACAATGCGTGTAATTTCTTTTATTTGACGATCAAATACTCCTAAAGTATTTGGATTTGTTAACATAATCCCTGCTACATCTCTTTCTTTCATTGCATATTCTAGTTGATCTAATGGAACTTCACCATTTTTATTTGATTGTAATTCAATAATCGAAAATCCTGCCATTTTTGCAGAAGCAGGATTAGTACCATGAGCAGAATCCGGCACAATTATTTTGCTCTTCTTAATATTTTTACTCTCAAAATATTTTTTCATTATCAGTAAGCCAGTTAGTTCACCATGGGCACCAGCAGCAGGTTGTAGGGTAAATCCATCCATGCCGGTGATTTCTCCCAACATCTTCGAGGTTTCATAGATAACTTCCATCGCCCCTTGATTTTCTTCCTGAAGTGGATGGATTTGAGAAAAACCAGATAATCGAGCAGTTATTTCATTTATCTTTGGATTATATTTCATAGTACAAGAGCCTAATGGATAAATTCCATTATCTACACCATAATTTTTTCGACTTAAATTAATATAATGCCTTACAATTTCTATTTCAGGGGTATCTGGAATATTTAATTGGGCTCTCTGGTAAGTTGGTGGAATTATTTCATTAATATCAATGCATTCAATATCCATTTTAGGTATGAAATTTTTATGTGCCTTTCCATTTCCTTTTTTAAAAATTAATAATTCGTTCGAAGCCATTTCTGGTTACCCTCCTAATTCGTTATTATTTTTTACAGCATTTTTGGCTGCATCTATAAATTTTTCTATCGATTTTTGACTATTACATTCAGTAACACACACTAAAACAATATCATCTAATTCTGGATAATATTTTGACAACTTTAAAGGAGGGAGTAAATCTTTCTTTTTACATTCATTAATTAGTGCTTCAATATTTGGGCATTTCAACATGAATTCATTATAGGTTGGTTTTTTATTTAAAATTTCATAACCAGATATTTTTATTAGTTCATTTTTAAGATAATGTGCTTTTTGAAAATTCTGGATTGCTATTTCTTTTAAACCAGTTTTCCCCAATGATAATAAATATATTAGTGCTGCTAAGGAACATAGAGCTTGATTTGTACAAATATTCGAGCTTGCTTTTTCTCTTCTAATATGTTGTTCACGTGCCTGAAGGGTTAAAATAAATCCTGTTTTTTCTCCGTAAAGTTCTTTTGTTTTTCCAATCAACCGTCCAGGCATCTTCCGCAAATATTTTTGTTTAGCCGTAAAAATTCCTAACCCTGGCCCTCCAAACGAAGGCGTTATACCAAATGCTTGACCTTCTGCTACATATATATCAATATCTAATTCTCCAGGAGGTTTTAATATGCCTAAACAAGTGGGATCCGTCATAACTTGAATAATTAAACACTTTTGCGATCTGTCTCGTACAATTTTAACCATATCTTCTATTTTTTCAACATCTCCAAAAAAATTTGGACTTTGAAATAATATTGCAGCAATTTCCTCTGTTACTTCATCTTTTAATTGGTTTTCTTTTATAATTTTATGATCTATATCCTGGCCCCAACAATAGGTTTTAACAACCTCAATATATTCTGGATGAATTCCTTCTAATAAAATAACTTTTTTTTTCCCTGTAATGATTGTAGCCATTATTGCTGCTTCTGCTAAAGCTGTTGAACCATCATACATACTTGCATTTGTAATATCCATTTGAGTTACTCTAGAAATTATTGTTTGATATTCATAAATTGCCTGTAAATAACCCTGACTTGCTTCTGCTTGATAAGGTGTGTACGAGGTATAAAACTCTGGACGACTAATTACAAAATCGACTATTGATGGTATATAATGGTAATAACAACCTGCTCCTAAAAAACTATTAGAATATATTTTATTTTGAAGAGAAAGATTTTTCAAATGTCTTAATAAATCCGGTTCCGATAATCCAGAAGATAGATTTAACTTTTTAATTTTTATATCATCAGGTATATCTTGAAATAAATCATCTATAGTATTTACACCTATAGTTTTTAGCATCTCTTCAATTATTTTCTTATTATGAGGTATGAAGTCCAGTTTCAACAACTCATCGATTTTAATTAAAAAAATTAATAAATTAATTATATTACTTCTTTTCTTCGCTTTGCACCAATTCTTTGTATTTATTAACAGAAAGAAGATTATTGATCTCCTCATGGTTAGAAAACTTCACTTTTAAAATCCATCCCTCCTCAAATGGCGAGGTATTAACGAGCTCTGGATTATCAGCAAGTTTTTCGTTTATTTCAATAATTTCTCCTGATAAGGGCATAATAAGATCTCCAACTGCTTTAACAGACTCAATTTCTCCAACGCTAGTTTCTCTTTCAACACTAATACCGAGATCAGGAAGCTGAACAAAAACAATATCTCCTAATTGATGCTGAGCATAATCAGTTATCCCCACTATAGCTACATCCTCTTCAATTTTAACCCACTCATGAGAAGAGGTATATTTTAAATTGTCAGGGAACTTATAATCCATTATATTTCACATTTTCTTTAAATTAAATTAACTATATATTCCGATAAAAGGGTATAGATACAATAATTCCTTTTAACATTTTACCTCGAATTTCAATTTCTAATTCAGTACCGACTTCACTGTACTGAGATTGAACTAAACCTAAGCCAATCGTTTTATCAAGTGTAGGGGAATATCCTCCAGAAGTTACATATCCGATTTCCATGCCATCTTTAAATATTTTGAAGTTTTCTCTAATTATCCCTCTATCAAGTAAATTTAAACCAACTAGAGTTCTCTTAGTTCCCTTAGATTTTTGACTAACTAAAATATCTTTTCCTATGTAATCAATCCCTTCTTTAGGTTTGACTAACCAATTAAGTCCAGCCTCTATAGGTGTTATGGAATCACTAATCTCATGACCATAGAGCGAATAACATGCTTCTAACCTTAATGAATCTCTTGCACCTAGTCCTGCTGGGCTTGCTCCAGTATTGGTTAATTCGTTCCATATTTCTTTTGCATACTTATTATTAAAAGATATCTCAACTCCTTTTTCCCCTGTATAACCTGTGCGCGCAAGAAATATTGGCATTTGATTTAAGTTACAATGGGAAAAGTAAAAACGATTTATCTTCGATAAATCAATATCAATTAAGGGTTGAAGTAATTGATCTGCCTTTAGCCCCTGAAACGCTAATCTACAACGTTTATTCGAGAGATTGGTTATTTTAACATCTAATGTCCCAATATGGTTATTCAACCATTCTAAATCTTTTTCTCGATTACTGGCATTTACAATCATTCTAAATCTTTCTGGAGTCTCTTCATAATAAACTAAATCATCAACGACAGTTCCATTTTCATAACACATGATTGAATATTGTCCTTTTGATGGTTCTAATAGATTTAAATCATTTATCATTACATATTGAAGAAAAGGGATTACATCCTTCCCTTCAAGTAAAAATTCTCCCATATGCGTAATATCAAACACACCGGCATTTGAACGGACTGCATGATGCTCTTTTTTAATACTTTCATACTGTACAGGCATATAAAAACCAGCAAATTCTACCATTCTTGCACCTAATTTAACGTGAATATCATAAAGTGGGGTCTTTTTAATCTCTTGAATTTTATCTTTAGTCACATCTACACCTTTTTATGTTTTGAATTTAATACTGTGAGTATAAAGTGCTGATAATTATTTAAATTTTCAGACTAAATGTCATTTAATTGCGAGCTGCGGGAAAAAAATGGGTGTCTTGACTCTAAAAAAATAAGAAAATTGAGATATTATTTCAAATGAATTATTCTTCTACAGGTATTTCCATTAATGACAATATTTCATAACTTTGTAATAGATCTCTCCCATGTAAACTCCCTGTAAGTTCAATAACGAATGCAACTCCTACCACTATTCCACCAGATTTCTCTATTAATCTACATGCAGCTTCTGCCGTACCTCCAGTTGCCAATAAATCATCAAATAATAATACTTTTTCTCCCTTTTCAATAGCATCAATATGCATTTCAATCGTGTCTGTACCATATTCAAGTTCATAAGTCTCACTGAGTGTTTTATAAGGTAACTTTCCTGGTTTTCGTATCAAAACAAATCCCGCATCTAATTGGTATGCTATAACTCCTCCCCATATATATCCACGGGCTTCGATAGCTGCCACCTTGGTAATTCCTCTACCCTTATAATGATTAATTATTCTATCGCAAGATTCTTTAAAAGGAGCATGAACTTTACATAATGTTGAAACATCCTTAAATTGAATACCAGGTTTTGGCCAATCAGGGACGTTTCTAATATATTGCTCTAAATCCATTCAAATAAACCTTTTATTTCTATTATTGAATTCTAATATTTTTTAATTTATTTTTAATTTCTACTTGAAGAAAATTCGATTTTCTTATTAAATTTTAATTTTTCCAATAATAATTAGAAAAAATTAAATAAATCAGAATTTATAACAATTATATTAAAGTTTAAATAAAATATAATCATAATAAAGAGTCAATTTCCGATGAAAATACTCTTATTCGGTCCACAAAATGCGGGTAAAACAAGCCTTATGAGGACTACTTGCTTGGGATATAATTTTATGAAAGTACTAAATCTCAAGCCAACAAAAGGCATCTCTAGAGAAAATTTTATCTTTCGCGGCATCATGGAACTTAATGTATGGGACGCAGGGGGTCAAGAACGTTATATGGAGCGCTATTTTTCAGATGCACACCGAGAACTTATATTTTCAGAAGTTACAACTGCGATTTTTATGGCAGAATCTGTTGTTGTTGAGGATAGAGTAAAGGAAATCTTTGATAATTTTTTAAAATATATTTTCGAATTTAGTCCTCAAACGGAAACTGTTTATGTTTTATTAAATAAAATCGACTTACAAGATTCAAGGGAAGATGATCTTTATAATTTACTAATTAGGGGCATTGATAGTGATTTGAAAGGAAAACTTGCTTTTACTCCAGTGAGTGTAAAGGAAGGGAGTGCCCAACACCGTCTTATTGAGGTTTTAGATTTCGAGATTCAAAAGAATACTCTTGCTTTGCAACGGCTAGGCAAAATAAGGCATTTATTAGATCAACTTAAAATTAATACATTATCTGAATATCTATTATTTAATCAACCTGATGGTTTGTTAATAGCTTCAACTTTGGGCAAATTTGAACATAAACCTTTACAATTTATGAAATTTGAAATCGGAACACTTGATTCGAATGTGTACCAGATATTTAGTAAGATTATGGAACTAATGAGTACTTCCATCTCGCCTTTAGAATTAACGACTGTAATATATGAAAGCGAAAGCAATTATATTCTCGTAAAGGAAGTAAGCAATGGTTCGGTCCTAATGGCAGTTACCCATAATAAAACTAATGAGGTTTTTTCAAGTGTTATGGAAACCCTGACAGGGGAGAATTTTGTAAATTTAAAGAATTATCTAAGTAATTCTGATTTTTAAAATATTAAAAAATTTTAAAAAAAAAAATAATTTAAGATCTTCTTTTTTTAACTACTATTATTGTAATTACCACAATTGCAGCAATTCCTACAGAACTTCCAATAATAATTATCCACCAGAAGTTATCTTGTGGTATGGTTGGTTTTGTGACTGTTATTTTAAAAATGCCTGAGCAGTAAAGACCATGAGGATCATATGCTCGTACTTCTAACCAGTACACACCCTCTTCAAGTAAATTTACATTCGTAATCACACCATTTTCATCTATATCGAAATATATGGTATCATTTAACCGCCATTCATCGATACCAAAAGCGTCAGAAGCATTCAAATCGTAATTAAAAGCCTGGCCATATTCAAGAGACTGATCTATTGGTATTTCATCCCATGTTGGGGCTATAGTATCTTCTACTGTTATTTTGAATTCAGCAAAACAGTATTGAGAATAAGGATCGTAAGCTCGAACTTCCAACCGGTATATACCTACAGGAACCATGTTTTTATTCGTAATCACGCCAGTAGCGTCATCAATGTCAAAGTAGGTGGTATCATTGAGCCACCAATCATAAATACCTGAAGCATCAGAAGCGTTCAAATCATAATTAAAAGTAGTACCCGCCTCCATGTTTTTGTCTGATGGAATTTGAATCCAAATTGGTACATCTATATCCTGAACGATAACTCCAAAAGCTTTGGTACGTTGATTATCAAAAATATCATTAACTCGTACTTCTAACCAATAGATCCCCACATTAATAGAAGAAGTATTAGTAATTACGCCATTACTATCAATGTTGAAATAGGTTGTATCATTTAATTCCCAACTCCCTATTCCAGATAAATCAGTGGCATTTAGGTCATAAATTAAGCCATCACCAAAATCAACATATCGATCAGTGGGTTCAGGATCCCATGATGGAGGAGTGGTGTCCTCTACAGTAATTTTAAATTTATTTATAAGGGGATTATTATAAGTATCATTAACATTCACTTCTAACCAATATACTCCAACAGGAACCAAACCTTTGTTTGTGATTATACCATTTCCATCAATATCGAAATAAGTAGTGTCATTTAAATCCCAAATTCCTATACCAGACAGATCAGTAGCATTCAAATCGTAATTAAAGGTGCTACCAAGTTCCATAATTCTATCAGATGGAACTTGAACCCAAGAAGGTGGTGTGGTATCTTGTACAGTTACTTTAAAAGCATCTGTTAGTCTATTACCATAGGTATCATTAACATTCACTTCTAACCAATATACTCCAACAGGAACCAAACCTTTGTTTGTAATCATACCATTTCCATCTATGTCGAAATTAGTAGTATCATTTAAATCCCAACTTCCTATACCAGACAGATCAGTAGCATTCAAATCGTAATTAAAGGTGCTACCAAGTTCCATGATTTTATCAGATGGAACTTGAACCCAAGAAGGTGGTGTTGTATCTTGTACGGTTACTTTAAAAGTATCTGTAAGTATATTATCATAAGTATCATTAACATTTACTTCTAACCAATATACTCCAACAGGAACCAAACCTTTGTTTGTAATCATACCATTTCCATCAATATCGAAATAAGTAGTGTCATTTAAATCCCAAATTCCTATACCAGACAGATCAGTAGCATTCAAATCGTAATTAAAGGTGCTACCAAGTTCCATAATTTTATCAGATGGAACTTGAACCCAAGAAGGTGGTGTGGTATCTTGTATAGTTACTTTAAAAGCATCTGTTAGTGTATTACCATAAGTATCATTAACATTTACTTCTAACCAGTATTCTCCGATAGGAACTATCCCTTTATTGGTAATTACACCATTTCCATCTATATCGAAATACGTGGTATCATTTAGCCACCAATCATCAATTCCTTCCGAATCAGAAGCATTCAAATTATAGTTAAAAGCCTCACCATACTCAAGAAGTTGATCTGTTGGGATTTCATCCCATGTTGGGGCAATATTATCTTCTACTGTTATTTTAAATTTATCTGTAAGTATATTACCGTAGGTATCATTCACATTCACTTCTAACCAGTATTCTCCGATAGGGACTAAAGTTTTATTCGTAATTACACCATTTCCATCTATATTGAAATAGGTGGTATCATTTAACCACCATTCATCGATACCTGAAGGATCAGAAGCATCTAAATCATAATTAAAACTACCACCAAACTCCATGGTTTTATCTGATGGAGGTAATACCCAAGATGGTGATGTTGTATCTTGTACAGTTACTTTAAAAATGCCCGTAAGTATATTACCGTAAGTATCATTTACATTGACTTCTAACCAGTATTCACCGATAGGGACAGGACTAGTGTTAGTGATAAGCCCAACATTATTAATGTTAAAGAATGTAGTGTCATTTAACCACCATTCATCGATACCTGAAGGATCAGACGCATCTAAATCATAAATAAAAATTTCGCAATACTCAAGAAGTTGATTTGTTGGAACTTCATCCCATGTCGGTGGGTCAAAATCATCTGTACAAACTTCATAACCCTCGGAATTCCATGCTGACATGCCTCCAAGCATATTAAACACTTTTGTAAAAT
>JBHLKA010000026.1:0-26297 GCA_048887145.1 Candidatus Hodarchaeota archaeon | reverse complement strand
ACATTTAATTAACAGAATTAAGAGAAAGGTAAAGGCGTACAAGAGCTATAAAGAGCAATTTGGTAAATAAAATTTAATAAATAAAAAACAAAATTGACAGATCATCTTCAATTTAATATACATCTGTATTTTCTGTATGAGTTCTGAGAGTTTCTTATTATCGGCTTCATGCTTCTTGTTATAATTCATTAAGTCCAGAATTGAATTCCCGTAATATAGATTAATTATAATCACTTTAACTATATTATTAGTTAAATATTTAATAAATTATGAATATGAGCTCTTAAAGCTATGAATTATAATAAAATTGTTAAAGGCAAACCTGGGACTGAAAAATTCTTTTTGGGAAACGAAGCAATTGTACGTGGCGCTCTAGAGAGTGGCATAGATGTGTATACTTATTATCCGGGCACACCTAGTTCTGAAGTCGGGGAAATATTTATGGAAATGTTTAAAGAAATAGGAATGAAATGGGTAGAAAGTAGTATTAACGAAAAGGTTGCGATAGAAGTTGCAGGTGCTGCCTATGCTAGAGGAGCAAGTGCTATGGTTGGTATGAAAAACGTAGGATTAAATGTTGCCTCTGATCCTTTATTCGCTCTTGCAACTACACACCCTAAAAATAACAATTCCGCATTAGTTATTTTAGTTGCTGATGATCCCCAACAACATTCAAGTGCCGTAGAAATGGACTCAAGATATTATTTAAAACTTTTTAAAGTACCAGCACTAGAGCCAAGCAATCCTCAAGAATGTTTAGAGTTTACAAAAAAAGCATTTGAAATTTCACGAGAATTAAAACTCCCAGTGATAATAAGAACAGTTACGATGGTTTCTCATGCCAGGAGTAATGTGACCATTGGAGAAGTAAAGCGATCAGAAATTAAAGATGATTTTGATTTATCGAAAGAGGTTAATGTAGCGTCAAGACTTTATTTTCTAAAGTTAAAGGAAGAACAGATATATAATAGGATGAATCGAGCATTACAAATGTCAGAAAGCAGTGTATTTAATAAAGTTGAAAATGCAAATGCTAAAAATGACTTTAAACTGGGAATTATTACTAGCGGTGTATCTTATAGTTATGTTCTTGAAGCATTGGATTTTCTTGAATTGAAAGCACCAATCTTAAAAATTGGCTTTATAAATCCGCTACCGACGCAAAAGATTGCAAAATTTCTTGAAGGCTTTCAACAAGTATTTATTGTAGAAGAAAATGATGCTTATATCGAAACCCAAGTTTTAGCTATTGCTCAAAAAAAAGGACTGGAAGTTAAAATTCATGGAAAAGATCCTTTTGCTTATTCGAAAGAAGATTCATTATTACCGTCAGTTGGAGAATTAGATCCTACTAAGATTGCTCATGCACTAATTAAAATCACTAATATTACACCAAAGTTCGATTTAAATTTAATAGAAATGAAAAAATATAAATTATTAGGAAGAATTCCCATATTATGTCCTGGTTGTCCACATAGAACAACAGGATTTGCAATAAAACAAGCAAGCACTAAAATTAAATCAAAAACTGGAAAGCAAATATACTTTTATCAAGATATTGGTTGCTATACCTTATTAGCATATCCCCCTTTATCTTTTGCGAACGTTAAATATTGTATGGGATCAAGTATAGCATTGGCTCAAGGTGTTGCTCAAACTAATGGAAGTTTAAACGTTGCGATCATTGGAGATGGAACTTTCTTTCACTCTGGAATACCTGCACTCTTGAATGGAATCTATAATAAAGCTCCAATTTTAGTGTTAATTTTAGACAATGGATGGATTGGAATGACTGGACAACAACCCCATCCTGGAAGTGATACGCGATATTATAAAGAGGGAATTTTTAAGCAGTCAATAAAATTGGAAGAGCTTTTACGGGGTACTGGCGCATTTGTTAACATAATAACACATCAAAACAGCGATGAACAGGAGTATGAAACTAAACTAGAGAATCTTATCTATGAAAAAGGGCTTAATGTATTGGAAAATAAAAGTTTGCAGGTTATAGTGGTAAGGGATGAATGTATCCAGAAAGTAATTAAACAGTATAAACCCAAAGTTAGATCTGTTAATGTGGAGTTATGTACAAATTGTGGTATGTGTTATGACCAATTTTTATGCCCTGCAATAATTGAAAAGGATGATTCAGTCTATATTAAATCAACCTTATGCGTAGGTTGTGGAATTTGTGAAGAAATTTGTCCAAATAACGCTATTAAAAGGGAAGAATTATAATGACTTTTGATAATTATACGATAGTTATGAGTGGTATAGGGGGGCAAGGATTAATCAGTTTATTACAAATTTTAGGAGATAGTTTAATGAAAAAGGGATACAAAATCACAACTGCTGAAACCCACGGTCTTAGCCAGAGGGGTGGTAAAATCGTATGCTTCCTTCGCTTCGGAAGCATGTTGAGCGCTCCAATACCACTAATAGGTACAGCGGATGTAATAATTGCATCTGAAAAAAGTTGTATTTTTGATGTTTTAAAATATTCAAAACCTGATAAAAGTACAAAATTAGTTATTTCTACATATGAAGAAAAATTAATTAATAAGAAATATCCCTCGGAAAAGTACTTATTTAATGTTCTCCATGAAAATTCGGATAATATTTACTTAATTCCAGCGACAGATATAGCGGAAAAGTTAGTAAAGGATCTAAAAACAGCAAATATAGTTATATTGGGATATATTGTAAGATTTTTACCATTAAATGAAAAAGAGCTTGAAAACTCTTTAATACAAAAATTTTCAGAAAAGATTTTGGATAGAAATCTCAATGCCTTTAAAGAAGGGCTTAAATTGAAATAAAAAATTTAAAATTGTGAAATTTAAAAAAGATTAAATAGGCTTATTTTTATTTAGATACTGTTGAGTTAGGATTTCGACAAAATTTTCTAATATGTAAGGGTTGTAAATAGAAAAATATGTATGATGCGATTTTTAAAGTAGTTATTTTTGGTGACGCTGGTAGTGGTAAAACCACTTTAACAAAGAGATTTATGACCGGCTTATTTATCCCAGATACTCAAATGACTATCGGAGTTGATTTTGAAACTAAAAGTCTTGATATTGATAGTGTACAAGTTAAATTAATGATATGGGATTTTGCTGGCGAAGAAAGATTTCGGTTTATCTTTCCTAAATATATTCGTGGTGCTATGGGCGGAATTTTACTGTATGATATCACCAATTATTCCTCCCTTTCTCATGTTTATGATTGGTTATCGCTTATGAATGGAACCCATGAACGATTTCCAATTATTTTGGGTGGTGGTAAAGCAGATTTAGAAGCATCTCGAGAAATATCATATGAAGAAGGTTTGAAGGTTGCTAAATCAATGGATTTAGATGACTTTATTGAATGTTCTAGCAAGACTGGTAAAAATATAGAAAGGTTATTTGAATTATTAACAAAAAAGATGTTAAATTTAGCATTTAACGAATAATAAATAAATTCAGTTTCTTAGTGTTTTATTATTCAATTCAAAATATTAAAAAAAGAATTTTAATAATATTATATATTCACACTTATTCCGATTTTTCTGTTTCTTCAGTTTCCTTTTCTTTAATAACTTTACCTTTTATCTCTTTAATTTCTTCTTTAATTTTTTTAATAGTGATACCTTTAAGTTTAGCAAATCTATAAATGAATATAACACTAGAAATTAGAATTCCAACGAGATAGAATATTTGAATGGTCCAGAATAACGGTTTTATTGATGTATAGAATATTAAATCGAACGCATAGGAGATTGAAGCAATTGTAGCAATCCAAATAATGGATATTATTAAAGCTATTCTTTCATAAAGCCTAGGTTCTCCTTTATCAAGGACAAATATTTTTAACCAAAAAATAATACAAATAAATGCTGCTGGTGTAAAAATTAGTGAACCTATGGCAATTGGTATAAGTAAATATACCGCAAATCGACTTCTCCAAATTTCTAGAACTTCTCCTAAGGTCATTTGGTCTTGAATTTGAACTTTAGCGTATTTCCCTCTCCAAGTAAAATATTTTTTCTTAATCCCTCGTCCTATTTTTTTAGCACCACTCTTTATACGTTTTATTAATCCCTGTTCGACAGCTTCTTGAAATTCTTCTCTAATTAAAGGAATTATATATAATGAAGTCATAATAGAAATAATCCCATAAAGGAATAAGATAAGGTCAAGCCAATATCGCAAACCTGTCAAAGGAGTTGAGGATGATAGATTTGAAACAATACTGTAAATTGCATAACCCGTCAATATTGCTGGAACAATAATTTGAATAATTACGAGAGCTTGAACGTGTTTTTTTTCAAATTTTTCGGTAAATCGATTTAGAATCCATAAAATCCCATTTGCTATCGTTATTATCAAACCAAAACCAGAAAGAAGTTTCATAGTCCAAAAGAAAATTAAGAATGTAAAATCTAAGGGAACAAACTCAAAGATTAATTCCAATATCATAAAAAGAGTAGTTGCGACTAAACCTATTATATAAAATATATCAAACTTTTTAAGATTCATAATTACAATAGATAACAACAAATATTAATAATGTTTTGGTTTTAAGGATTTTAAATACTATGATTTTCAAGTAATTTTGTTAACAGCAACAGATTCTCGTTATTAAGTTTGAAATATATATCTATTTAAGCGTAAAGTTAATATATTTCACAAATCTAACTACAAAAAGGACTTTTTATTGATGATTATGCAGTATAGGAAGATGGGTTCGTTAGGCTGGCATGTATCTGCATTGGGTTTTGGGTCAATGCGCTTGCCTGTAGATAAGAAGTATCAAATTATTGGGGATGAAGCCATTAAAATGATTCGTTATGCGATTGACCATGGAGTGAATTATGTTGATACTGCCTATCCTTACCATGGTGGTCGTAGTGAAATACTTTTGGGAGAAGCATTAAAAGGAGGTTATCGTGAGAAAGTTTATCTAGCAACAAAAGTACCAGTGTGGTTAGTTAGGAAAACAGAACATATAGATAAATATTTCAATAAACAAGTTAAAAGATTACAAACAAATCCCGATTTATACTTATTTCATGGTTTAGCAAAGGATCGATTAGAAAAAATTAAAAATCTTAGTTTAATTAAAAAAATGGAAGAACTAAGAGATCAAGGTTTAATTAAATATATTGGGTTCTCATTTCATGATAATTTTGAAACTTTTAAAGAGATAATTGATTATTATCCGTGGGATTGCTGTCAAATTCAATATAATTATCTTGATATCAATTATCAAGCAGGACTTAAAGGGTTAAAATATGCTGCAAGCAAAAATATTGCTGTAATAATTATGGAACCAATTCGGGGCGGAAAGCTGGCAATTCCAGAAAATAAATTAGATACTCGACCAGAAATTAAGAATGTTTTGGAAGGATCTCAAATTAAAAGGACTATGGCAGATTGGGCATTGCAATTTGTATGGAATCACCCTGAAGTTTCAGTAGTGTTAAGTGGTATGAGTACTATGCAGCAAGTTATTGAAAATATTGAGTCTGCAAACAATTCAGGAATTAATAGCTTAACGGATGAGGAATTACAAACAATTTCAGAATTAAGATCTGCTTATGAGAAAAGCAATATAGTTCCGTGTACTAGCTGTGGATATTGCATGCCATGTCCAAATGGAGTAGACATTCCTCGCGTACTTTTTTTCATAAATGAGATTGCATATTGGGGTAAAGAACGCAAAGATAGAATCTTATCCTTCTACAATCGAATGGTAAAATCTCAAGATGATTTAAAAAAATTGAAGGAAAAAGGAGAAGAAGTCGAAGGTGCAGCAATGCTATGTATCCAATGCGGAGAATGCTTAGATAAATGTCCTCAACAGATTAATATTACTGACTTCATGAAAAAGGCTAACGCTATTTTTGAAGAAGAAAAAGTAGTGACAGAAGTTTTGGAATTAAAAAATTGAAAAAATTATTATAAAAGTGCTTGAAAAAATGAAAATAACCAAACAACAACTGAAATATTTTTGTTTAATAGTTATAGCATTAAATTTAGTTAGTGTGATTTTAGGAATATTTTATTATGCATTATCTACAACAGCATTTTTTTGGTTATGGAATATCCAAGGAATTATTATGTTTATTTCTTGGATTCTAAATTTGTTACTGGTATATATCAATGATCGGATTCTTATGAAATCGGAGATTATGGGTAGAAAGATGAATTTGCTTAGTTATGGATTTTTAGCATTCATAATTTTTGCAATGTTCTTTTTTACAACCCATAGTATAATAACATCGTTTATTGATCCTCCTATGTTAATATCCTATATTTTAGCATTATTGGCATTAATTGGTATCGCAATTTTTGGCATATTATTGGCTTATCTTGATATTAAGAACTTAGAAAGACGAGGTGTGCTAAAAGTTGAATAAAATTCGGATTGTAAAAATAATGTTAAGGATATTCTGTATAATTATTTTTATGACTGGCTTTTATTTTACTTATATATTGTTTACAGGAGGATTTGACCCATTCTCAACGTTAATTGCAGTTATAGTACAACAGATTTTAGTATATCAAATTTTTATATTTCTTGCAACTACAATTTTGTTTCTAAAATTGATTAATAAAGAGAGAAGGTGCAAAATATATTATACAGTTGCAATAACTGGGTTTTCACTTGCCATTATTATGAGTTTACCTCTTATAGTAACTCCAATATCTATTTCTAATGCAGAATCAGAATTTATTGTTGCATATGGTGAAAACTGGGAAGATCAAATTCCTGAAGAGGTGAAAAATAATTATTTTTTAACATACCCTTTTGCTTTTGGAGCTACCTTTCTTGGATGGCCTCTTGCTGAGTGTTTAGCAGAAAAAGATATTGAATATTACAATGATGGAGAGATCAGGCTTCTTTTTGACGTTTATATGCCGAAAGAATATAATCCGAATCTTCCGGGAAATAGAAGTATTATTATAATGATTCATGGTGGAGGATGGGCAACGGGGGATCGCGGACAAGGGTTACCCATAATCAAATACCTTGCAGCTCAAGGGTATATTATTTTCGATATACAATATGGATTAATTGATTTGCCTGAATTAAGGGAATATTTTGCTCTTGCGGGCTATGATGAGCAAAATATTGGTAAGAACGTAACTGTTAAAGACCAAGTACGACATATTGGAAACTTTACTAAAAAGTTGGCTTCAGAATATGCCAGCATCTATAATGCAAATCTTAAGAGTGTTTTTATAATGGGAGGATCTGCTGGAGGTCATCTTACGGGAGTTATAGGTTTTGGATACAATGAGGGAGGGGGGATCTATGCTGAATATTACAACAATACGTTTGCTCATAATTTAACTGTAAGAGCGATCATACCACTTTATCCTGCAAATTCCATGAGAGAAGTTGCTGAGGGATTAGGGGAGAAACTTTTAGGAGTACCTTATAATTCATCTTCCAATATTTTTGAAGCTTTTACCCCTTCAGAATTAGTAGATCCAAATGATCCACCAGCTCTCATTTTCCAAGGTATGGCAGATGTTCTAGTTCGTCCCTATATGTCAGCAGAGATTGAAACAGCTATGGATAATGCAGGTGTAACATGTTGTAGAATAGAGTTTCCATTTGCTGGACATGCAAACGAAATGCTACTGAATAATCCTCATGGACAGGTTTGGTTATACTATTTAGAACGATTCCTATATCTAAATAAATAATTCATTATTTTAAATAATAACACGAATATAAAAATTTGAAAAATTGTTGAAAATGAAGAGGATCCTAAAGGATATTTATTATATTGAATCCTGTAATGACGCAGCTTTCGATAGTGTCAAATATTTAATTGATACAAAAAGTGATGATGGGTTGGTATTAATTGATCCTGGTCTTTACATTAAATTTTTTCAAGAAATTGTAAAAAATGGTTTTTCTCCTAAAGAAATTAAACATTGTCTTATCACTCACGGTCATTTAGATCATTATGGTGCTTGTTATGAGCTTAAACAGCTTAATGAAAATATTAGATTTTATGCACATGAACTAGATACTGAAAAAATTGAGCAAAAACTAGAGCATGAAATTATGGAAGAAAATTATCCGGGATATGATTATACTCCAATCAAAATTTCAAACAAAATTAAAGGCGATAATGAAATTTTATCTTTTGGGAATTATGAGTTAAAGTGTATTCACACACCGGGGCATTCTCCAGGAGCTGTCGCATACTTCTTAGAAAAGAGTAAAAAAAAAATATTATTTGGTGGAGATATTGGTGGATGGTCATTAAAGATTAATGATGGTAATATCGATGATTATCTTAACTCAATGCAAAAGCTGCTTGATTTAAATACTGATATATTATGCGATGGTCATGAAGGAGCTATAAAACCAGCGAAAAAAGTATCAGAGTATATTCAGGATCTAATTAAGTTCAATAAATTATCTCATATAGCGATAGAAAAAAATCAATCTAACATAAAAGCTTGGTATGAATTAACTTTACACACCTATGAAATGGGTGAGTATGATTATGCTTTAGATTTCTGTAATCATTTATTAGAGATAGATCCTGATAACAGTGATGTTCATCAATTATTTAAAAAGATTAGCAAGCATAATCCAGTTAAGATTGATTTTATAAAACAACTCCTTGAAAGAGTTTCTAATGCTAACAAGAAAAAATAATTCTTAGGAAAAAGAGACAATTTTTTATACATAATTTTGAAGGCTTAAAATTCTTTTTTCCATTTTTTTGATTTTAGATTCATTTCCGTAAAATTCTATGATTCTTAATGCTTGTTTGAAATTGTTAATAGCATTGATATAGTCTTTCTTTTTCTCTGCTTTCTCTCCCGCTTCTAAGGCATAATTAAGTTCGATATTTTTTATTTTTTTATCAAGTTCTAAAACCAAAAATGAGATTCTGCCGATATCAAGTTTAAAATCAAACCCTGTTGCTAAATAAAGAGCTTTTTCATACTCCTTCTGTGCTTCTTTATATGCTAAAGCCCTTTCTGCAGTCTCTGCTTTCTTAATAAAATTCTCCATTAACTTTCTAGCTTCTTCTTCCTTCATAGTAGTAGCTTTTTCTTTCAGTTCATTTATTGCATTATCATTTGCAATTATTGGAGAAATTAATTCATTACTTGCTATTCTAATAGCGCGTAATTCGTGGAACTTTTTAATTTTATTTGCGGCAGTTTCAATATTTGTCGGAATAATTACTTTACTCATTAGAAGCTGATAAATTTCATAAAGAATAAGACTTGCATCGATGTTAACAATTTTTTGAACTTTATTTAGGAGATTATTGATAAAAAAGACCTGTTTAGAAGCTAAAATGTCTTTTGAAAAGTCCACTATAGCCTTTTGAATATAATTTTTATTGATAGATTCCAAATTATTGGGTAAAATCGTATGAGTAAGAACCATTGGGAACACTAATTTTATATTAAAAGTGTCTATGATAAAATCAATCGTATCATCAAATTCAAGAACTCCCATTTTTATGAGTTTTTCAAGTTTATCTTGATATCTTGTTTCATAATCTATTAAAAAGTCGTTTACAAGATTTTTTAGACTATTAGAAGCTTTTTGATCTAGAACTAAGCATATTCTAATGAACTTACCGTTTTTTAACAAAATATTAAATGATTCATATTGGAGTTCATAGAATTTATGATTGAGTATATGCCCAGTAGTATCATTTGAAATTTTACCCGATTCTGAAAAAGTGATATTTGCTTGAATGAACCCTGTTAAAAACCCAACATCTACTCCTGCTCCTGAAAGTGGATAATCCACTATAGGTAATCCGGTATTTTTTATCATCAATAAAATATGTTTAATGTTTAAGACATCCAAAAATTTATGCCAGATTAAATTTTGAAACATTTGAATTCTTTTTTCTTCAGAATCAATTAAATTAATTTTTATGTTTTGATTAACATCAAACCCAAATTTAACAAATTGAGCTTTAACGCATTCTGTGCAGCCATCTGGGTAATTAATACACTTACTTTTATCCATTCCGCAGTTAAATCCTACTCGACTAACTTGAAAATATACCATAAAAATTCCAAATTAAATCATAATTATGTTTAATAACCCCAACAAATGTAAGATCAATTTGAAATTTTTAAAATTATCATAATCTTCTAGAATCTGTGATGTTGTAACGAAAGTAAATAAAAAAAATAGTAATCCTTTAATTTATTGTTGAAAAACTTACTGAAATATAAAGAATTAAAATAAAGATACATTATAAGGTATTTAATAATATTCATTTGTTCAAATTTATTTTGAACTTCATAAAGAAGAGAAATAAACTATAAAATCAGGGTAATTGAGATGTCAGAGGAAGAACTTAGGGATCAAATTAATAAAATAGCAAGTAAAATTATGGAAGTAGAAGAGGGGGCGAAAAAAAAAGAGGCTTACATTAAAAACAAAATTAATGAAGGATTTGATCCTAAAATTAGTGAAAATGAATCAAAATTGCAAATTGGACAAATTAAATTAGATGAACTAAATGAAAATATTAGCAAGTTGAATTTTGAAAAGCAAAAGTTAATCTCTTTTATGAATGATTTAAAAAAGAAATGTAACTCATTGAAGAAGGAGAAAGCAGGCATTTTAAAGAAAGAAGTAAGGGCAATTGCTAAAGAAAAGGATACTAAAATGAAAGGAATCAACAGAGAGATTAAATCATTAGAAAAGCAGTTGAAATTAAAAGAAAATAAATAAAAATCTTTATTTTTCAAAGATAACGAATGTTATAGAGGGTCCTATGATATTATAGTATCTTGTTTTTCAGAAAAAACTTTTTCCAGAAATTTGTGGAATTCTTTAGTATTTCTTTCTAGGATACTAGTATCTTTAATCTGATTATTTTGTATATATTTCTTGATTAATCTGTTCTTAAGGCTTATTAAACCTACAATTGTTTTAACTTCCTTTTTAATTTGTATTTTAAAGGGAGGTTTCATTCTCCCACCTATTTTTGGTATGAAAACTAAATGATTTCTAAAAAGGGTGGTTAGTGTTTTATAGAAATTATTATAAGGAAATTTTTCATTATACCAAACTTTTAATTCTATAATTGGCACAGGTTTAGCGCCTATGAGTTCTAGAGTTTGTATAACGTCATTTCTCTCTAATAATGAAATTATATTTTCTTCTTCAAGAGTACCCTCAATTTCATCGAGAATTGCTGAATTAAACTCTCTTATCCAGCTTTTAACTAAAGTTATATTATATTTAATTTCCTGTTCAGAATTCTGATTGCAAAAGCTTGTTCCTTCATAAAATGCTGTAAAGATTTCTTTTTTGGTCTTTAACCATTCAGAAAATTCAATACTGAGATTAAATACTGCCTTTTCAGTTTTAAGAGATGGTGGTTGATTAAAAATTACCGAAATCATAAGAAACTCTTTATTACCACGAGCCCATTTTGAATCAATTTCGAAATAATAATTCATAGTGTAAGATGAGTTAAAAGAATGGGTAAAAAAACCTTCTGATATGATCTGATCCATTAAATTCGCAATAACTGTAGCATTTTCTTCCTTCAATTTATGTTCCGGATAAGAATAGAAAACAGAAGGGCCCATCTTGCGATCAAAATAGGAGAGAGCAGACTGGATTTGCATTGTTTAGTCTCAAAATTTATTCATACTATTTACTAACAACATCTGACACTCATATAAAAATTAAAATAATATTCAGATAAATATCTTAATTTTGAATTTTGAGATTACTTTTTAACATTTCGAGAAAGGTTAATTAAAAAGATTAATACAACAAGCCCCAATAATGAAAGAAATAGAAACATAAAGTAAATATTTATTAAAGCAACGAATCCTGCGATAATAGGTGTTAATCCGAAACCGATTCCTACTAAAATTTCATTTATAGTTGAGAATTTTGATGTGTTTTTTGCTGTTCCATGCTCAAGCATGATTTTCATCGAAGTTCCATGAATTAGTCCGAAGAATAGACCAGTTGACATACTTAATATTGAAATAACCCAAATATCGTTAAAAAAGATAATCAAGCTTGAGAATGATGTTACAAAAATTGTGCTTATAAATACGGAAATCTTTCTTTTATATACTTTCATGGAATTGATCCAAGTTAATCCTATTAGTTGAGTTGCTTGAATCCCAAATTGTACAAGATAAGTAGGGGTAGAATCATTTGATATAGCTTCTAAAAAGATCTGATATGAAAAGAGAAAATTTGCCTTAGAAATTGCTAAAAATAAAATTCCAATCCATGAGAATAGTATTGGAAAAATAATCATTGGATGATTTTTTTTAATTTCTATATGAGAAATTGTAGAATCCACTTGAATGTGTGGTTCTTGTTCCGATGAAGATACCCTCGATTCTTTTGTTAAGAAAAAGCTAACTGGGATTAATAGAAAAGATATGCCCCATGAAGCAATCATAGCAAAATAATCATTCCAAACAAATGCCCAGGTATAGCCTACAAGAAGTCCAAGAAGAAATCCAGAATTCCAAGAAAAATTAAAGTGTTTAAAATTTTTATTAGACTTGTCAATATTGCTTACTTTTTGCCATCTACTTAATAAATTAAAGCAATTTGGCCAAAAAACTCCCAATGACAACCCTAAAATTATACGACATATAATTAGAAACCAAGGCTCATAATATATTATTTGAGTTCCGGTTAGTATTGGAGTAATCACGCAAGATAGTATGAGAGAATTCCTAATTCCTAACTTTGAGGTGATAAATTGGCCCAAAATGGGAGCAAAAATATATGCTATAGCTCCAGCGGAAGAAATAAAACCTAAAGTGTCAGGTCTAATACTTATAACAAATAATAGATAATTTTGCAGAGCTCTTTCAAAAATCGAAACATAAAACAAGCGGATAAATGAGAGCATAAATAATGGCCAAACCTGATAACCTTCAGTAGAATAATTACTTACTGAATATTCTTTTTGATGCTCAGAAGCTTTATCCGAGATTGGCACAATTTTATACCTTATAATTATTAAAAGTAGAAATAGTGCTTTTCTCATATAGTTTTTTAAAAATTAGATCCTATTGTCTCTCTTGAAAGTATAGTTGTTTTAATGTAAGAAATTCGGCTTTTTTTAAGAGAGCGCCCTTGATAAAATTATGAATTTTTGTGGTAAATATATCTCCTGTATAAAACCAACGATCTGGTCTATAAGAAAGATTGAGGAATTTATTAAACGCGCTCATTTGATTGCGTATTACATCTTTCATATTTATCACTTCTTTAGGGTGAAAATATAAAATTATTATTTTTTTTTTTAAAATCCATTTTAGTAAAAGAGAATAATTGATAGGAATTCTAAAAAATATATTATAATTTGAAGGAGGAAATTCTTGAATCCCATTATTATAATTATGATAAAATTGTACTTTTTTATGAGATTTAAGAGATGAATCATATTTATATCCCAAATTATTCAATACCTTGAATAAGTATCTTGGGGGATCTAGATATGGTGAACGAAACCCAATAATTTCTGAATTTTGGCATACATTTTCTATTATTTTTTTATTTTTAGAAATAATTTCTTGACATTTTTTCAAATTATAGTGGTTTAATCGTCCATGACTTAATCCATGACACGCGATCTCATGACCCTTACGTTCAATTAATCTTATGTATTCTGGTAGATGTTCAGCAACATTTCCAGTGCAAAAGAAAGTGGCATTAATATGAAAGTTGTCTAAAAGTTTTAATATTTTCAATAGACCGACTTTTACCCCGAAATATGTATTTAAAATATTTGGAATATCTCTTTCAATATCAAAGGTCAATACAATTTTCATTATCTAAGTATAAATTATGATTTTAAACTTTTTTAAGCTTATTCTTTTTATTAGCTTTGGATTTATAATTTGATTTACTAGGAAATTATTTATAAAATGAATTGATATAATAATATTAAATGAAATCCAGAAATTAAAAATTTAGAGTGAATTAAAATGCCAATAATGGAAGGTTGGGAGGTTTCTCCCGATAGAGTTGAGAAATATGAAAAAATGATGGGTCAAGATGATGTAGGTGACCCGATAATCACTTCAAAATGTAGACTTAGTAAAGAGAATGGTTTCTTAGTAGTGTCTAACAATGGTTTTGCCTGGAGGATACAAGTCACGTACATGAGAGGTTCATATATGTCTATGGGAAAAAGTAAATGGGTAAGATGGCACGATGTACAAAACATCCAACTAAAAAAAACTGGTGTCATACTATTATGGGTAAATAAACGAAAAAACGGTGCGTTAATACCTGGTAAAAAGGGTATGCCCAAATTTAAGAAATGGTTATTAATATTACAGCAAAATAAGGGTGAGCCAAAACCTCATTTTAGACAAAGACAGGCAGATTTCTTTAATATTTTTTCTCAAATTTATGAACGTAATAGAGTGGAAACATTTCCTCCAATGAGCGATTCAAGAATCTAATTCTAATCATTTAAATTTTAGAGATTACAATCTCTTTATTTTTTTCTTTCTTGCTTTTTTTTAAACATAACTTTTCTGATAAGACTTTATTCCTAGCTACTATTTTTAAAATTCAAATTTTATTCTTCCCTTTTTAACACTATTTTATGTGAAAATGGGTCATATTCAAGAATATCTGGTTTAACGATTCTTTTCTCAACAATATTTCTAAAAATTTTAAAATAAAAGTTTTCGAAACCAGCGATGAAAATCTCATTTTTCCACCTAAATTCTGCTATAGCTCTAATTAACTTAAGAATTGGGATATTATTTTGTTCAAAAACTTTCTTACCCACAATGGCACTGGTAATTGATATCATTTCAAGGAGATTCCTGTGCTTTAAATAATTCGGTGCACGTTCTCTTCTAACTTTCGCCCAGCTAAGAAGATTAGGCGGAGCTTTGAACCCCCTTTTTATAGCTTCATCATAAATCGGTGTTTTAGGATAAGGAAAGAGTATTTTTATTGAAAATTCGCAATCAGGATTGATCTTTTTAACTTTCTTTGCTAAAAATATGGTTTTTTTTATATCATTTTTTGTTTCACCTGGTACACCAATCATCCAACTATAATCAGCAGTAATGCCTACATCTTTTGTAATTCTAGCACTTTTAATTATATTTTTTATTAAAATTTTTTTATTCAAGATATTCAATACTCGTTGAGAACCGGATTCTACCCCAAAAAACAGTTGATTACAGCCATGTTCTTTTGCTTCTTTAGCTAATGAAGAATTTAAGTGATCAACACGTAATTCTGCTTTCCAAATGATGTCATTCTTTTTAAAGTAATTGAAAAGAGCTTTAATCCGTTCCCATTTTGCGAAAAAATAATCATCATAGAAATTAATTTTTTTAGCACCGAAATCTATGCATTTATCAAGTTCTTCAATGCATTTCTCGGCGGTCCATCCCCGCCATACATTTTGAAATAGGGTATTATAACAAAAAGCACATCTAAACGGACAGCCACGACTAGTTATCATGTTAAAATTTCCATTTTTTATATAATGCTTTGGATTTATCAACCCCCAAGGAATACTCAACTTATTAATTTCAGAGCTTTTTAAAAGTTCAGAATCAGGATTATGATATACTTTTCTGCCTTTTTTTATTGAAAGGCTCTTAATTTGACTTTTATTTATTCCACTTATAAGTTCATAATAAGGTTTTTCACCTTCTCCCCTAATCACAAAATCAATTAAATTATTTTGAAGCGTCTGTGTCGGAAGAATGGTTGGGTGTATACCACCCCATACAATTTTAACGTTATTGAATTGTTCTTTAATGGCTTCGCACACTTTCAAAGCATGATAAATCTGTGGTCCAGTCATCACAGAGATGCCAATGTATTTTGGTTCATTATTAGAAATAGCATTTATGACTTGGGAGTAAGTATCAAATCGTAAATCGAAGATTGCTACATCTACATTTCTTTTTACCAAGTAATCAGCAATAAACAAAATAGAATAAGGCGGTGTGGGGATTTGAGTTTCTGCAAATTCAAGTTGAGGATAAATTAATATTGTATTCATCTATTAATCAAAATTTAGGATAGATAGGAAATTAAATTTATTTTCATTCAATTTTTTTTGCTAATTCATAATAAACATCTTTCTTTGAAAAATATAGGCTAACACGTTTTAAGCTACGTTTAACTGTTAAATTTCTTCCACTGGTTAATACTGAAACAAAGTTTAGACTTTTAATTTTACCTTTCTTCAAAATTCTAGTCACATATATTAGAGAATCTGAGAAAACTTTATCAATTCCTAAGGAATGTGGTGGTTGCTTAAAACCACCTGCTTTAAAGAATATATCTCTTCTAACAATCATGTTTGTTCCGGAAAGCTCAGGATATCCAAATAAACTTTTAAAAAAATAATATAAATGAACAGCAACGCTTTGAAAAAAGAACTTTGTTACCGTGAATACTAGAGAACCAATTTTAAATGAAAAAGCAATACCATCATAATATTGAATTCTAGCACTGCAGGCAAAAAGATGCTTTTTTTTTTGAAAAATTTTAAAAATTTTTTGTAAGAAAAAGCGGTTCAGCAATGTATCTGCATCTAAAAATAAAAGTATGTCTCCCGATGTTTTTGGAGCAGCATAATTTAATTGATATGCTTTACCCTTTTGGGGTGAAATGTATACCGTTGCAAATTTTTTAGCTATGTCAACGGTTTTATCGGTACTTTGTCCATCCACTACAACGACTTCATAAGGAAAATCACATATTTGTTTCTTAATCGCTATTAGTGTTTCCTTTATATTAGCTTCCTCATTATATGTGGGGATAATAACTGAAATTTTAGATTTATGCTTCGAATTAATTGCCTTCATTTTTCTTTTTATAAGCAGAATGATTATTATATTCTAAATCATTCATGTATTATTAATATATGATTTTTTGTATTTTAAAAGGTAATAATTTTATTATTGAAATAAAATGAAGAAAGGATTTATACTTCCATTTATTTTTTTAATTGTAAGTTCTGGAGTGCTTATTTTATTTATAATTAATCGATTATATTTTTCAATTCCTTGGATAAGTACAATATATGACTACATAGTACCTTGGTTATCATTAATTTTCTATGAATATAATATGTATATCTATGGTGGAATTTTTATTGCTTTTACATTGTTGCTTGTATTGTATGTCTTAGGATATAATTTAGCAAAATCTAAACAATTAACTGGTTCAATTATATATATCTTTAGTCTATTAGGATTTGTAGTAATTACTTTCATAGCATCTTATTTTACATATTTTAGTATCTTATTTAATCAAGGTTTAACACTTAATACAAGGTTAATGCTATTTATACTTTTTTTACCAATAAATTTTGCATTGAGCTTAGTTCTATTTCTAGTAAATATAGATTTTGTTATTTTTTTTAAGGATTTGGTAAAAGCAAGGAGAGTATGGAAGCATAATAAACCCGAATTTGATGTTCAAATTAAAGGTAAAATAACATATATTAATATAGACACTGAGGAGCATATCTTTACTCCAATACCAATGCTGATTATAGCAAAATATCTTCAAAGTAAAGGCTTTTCTATTTCCTGGTTTGTAAAAGGTGCCTTTAACCATGTAATATCCTTGATTATTACTTATTTAATTGGGTGGCCAAAAGCTAGAAATAAGTTATTTCGCTTTACAGGAATGAAAATAGGAAAGAATTGTCATATTTCTCAAAAAGCAGCACCCGATCCTCTCTTACCTGATTTAATTGAATTTGAAGATGGGAGCGGTTGCGGGATTGGAGTAAAAATGTTAACTCATAATGCAATGCATATAAAACATGGAACCTTCAGCTTTGGACCTATAAAAGTTTGTGAAAACGCAAGAATAGGAGCATATTCACTCATATTACCAGGGGTTACAATCGGTAAAGGATCAATAATTGGAGCAGGTTCAGTAGTAACAGAGGATATACCTCCATATTCCATTGCATATGGTGTTCCTGCTAAAGTTATCCGTAAATTAAATGAATATGAAAAAGACGAAGTAGATAAATATTAATTTATTTTTTAATAAAATCATGTATTAGCCTGTTAACTGTTTCATAATTGTCAACCATTACCCTATGCGAGCTATTTTCAATGCTAACTATTTCTGAAATAGGAATTAAATTACCTAACTCATTAATCATTGAGTGTGAAATTATTTTATCTTCATTTCCATAAATAATGAGGGTTGGTTGAGAAATCTGAGATAATTGATTATTGATGTTAAATTTGAAGGTCATATTTTTAAATGTCCTTAATACTATTGATTTTGGGATTTTTAGCGCATTAGTATAGAGTTTTCTTAATTCTCGATTTTTAAATTCAGGTGAAAGAATTTGTTTGACAATACTTTTCAAGAATTTTTTATAAACTAATTTGAAAATCAGATTCACCAATATTAATTTAAATTTGTCTTTAAGTGATTGAGAGATTGCAGAACTAGTACTGATTAAGATAAGTTTTTTCACAAATTTTGGATTATGAAGTGCAATATTTAATGCTATCATCCCTCCTAAAGAATGCCCTATAAGAATGGCTTCATTATATCCAAGTAATTTAAGAAAACTTAAGACCTGTTTAGAAAAAAATTCAATAGAATATTTTGCCTTTAGTTTATTTGATTTTCCAAATCCAGGTAAGTCTAGTATAATAATGCGCTTTTTAAAATTAAAATAACATAATTGATGAATCCATTCTTTTGAACTTCCTAACCATCCATGGATGAATACAAGAGGAGTGCCTGCTAATTTATTCTCGTAAAAGAAAATTTTAAATTGATCATTCGTAATGAACGGCATTTACTTATTCATTAAAAGCATTTATTTTAATTTTTTTTGATACCTGAAATTTCTAATAGGATGCTTAACAAAATTAGTGGGGTTCCAATAACATGGTTTAAAACAATTACAATATTCAAATTTAAATTTTTTAATTGTTTTAACTCGCTTCCTATGCGATAATTTGATAAAATCACTAAAGGGAATAGATGTGCTAACATCTTCGCATAGCATTACAGTTCCATCATTATCAATTGCATAATACAAATCTCCTGCATCACAATTCCAAAAATATTTTTGCTGATACCACTTATTCATATAATAATAATAAATATTAGGAGAAAAGAACTGAACCCCTTGTCTCTTTAAATATTGAATCATTTTCCTAATTCGATCCATATCTTCCTTATTTATTAGTAAATCTGGACAATAACTTCTATATTTATATTGTTCATCAGGGTTCAATGATGAATGTACAGGATCTATTGAAAAACGACATTCCAACTTAGAATTAATGGTTTTTATTAATGGAATAACTTCATCTATATTTTCTTTGGTAGGGATAATATGAATGCTATAATCTATATTATCGGGATACTTGTCTTTTATTTTATTAAGTAATTCAATTAATTCGGGACGATATACCTTGGGACTAAAACTAGTTTCTGAAAACCCATCAATACTTATACCTAAAAGGAAATATCCATAGGAGGCAAATTCCTCAAGTAACTCCTCATTTAATAGAGAGCCGTTACTTACCACATGAGTAAAAATATTTAAATCTATACAATACTTTATTAGTTCACCTAAATCTGACCGAAGGGTTGGTTCTCCACCATATATTGTAATAAATCGACATCCTTGATTATAAATTTGAGTTATTATATCTTTCCATTGCTTTAATGGGATATCATTTTTTTGTATGTTTTTTGAGGTAGCGCAATAATAACAATTAAAATTACATTTTCGAGTAAAAAATATGCTGACAAATACTGGCCCATTAATTACTTTGAGAATTCTTTTTAAATAACTTATCCCCAATTTCCTTAATATTTTATTTTTCATATTGTTTATAAGTAATTTAAGTTCCTTCAATCAGAATAGATTAAAATAATTAATAATATTAAAAAACATTAATGAGTTCAGTTTTACAACCTGTATCAATTATTGTGCCCATAAAAAATAGAGGTAGTCTCCTACCTAATTTAATTAAAAATCTATCTAATTTGAATTATCCAGATTATGAAATAATAATTGTTGATGATTGCTCAACTGATAACACTAAAAATCTTTTAAAAGAATATCCCATTAAATCTGTTGTATTAAATAAGTCAGTTGGATCAGCTGAAGCTCGAAATATTGGCATTGATAAGGCGAAAAACGACATCATTGCTTTAACTGATTCTGATTGCTTTGTTTCAAGAAATTGGTTAAATGATTTGGTCCCATTTTTGAATAAATATGACATTGTTGGCGGAAAAGTTGAATTTTGTGATAAGGTAGAAAGAAAATTAAATCCATCTATAAAAGTTGAAACAGTTCTTGAAAAAAAATCTCCCGTTAATTTCCTTAATTCAAGTAATATGTTATTTAAAAAAGATTTAGTGAGGCATACTGGTGGTTTTTTAAATTATAGAATTGAAGATTTGGAATTTTCATGGAGGGCATTAAAGAAGGGATTTAAACTAATTTATGTACCAAAGGGACTTGTAATTCATCATGGAAAAAGAACTATTCTTGAAAACATTAAAAAGTATATACAATATGGAAAGTCATATTCAAAAATAGCAGCCGTTCATAACATGGATATCAACTTTAAACCAGAATCACTGGTTGAAGTAAAAACTATTTGGAATTATTTACAGTTAATAGCATTCCCTTTTCTTTTACTTTTAGCACTGTTTATATGTGGTTTTATAATTTTAAATATGATATTTTATTTATCGTTGAATGCTCTCTCATTAGCTTTTTTGATTTTTTTATTTTTTCGACTTATGAGAAGAATAGACATAATTTACAGGGTATATAAGTTTAGTATAATTTTTAGTATAATTAACTATAACTTAATCTACTTGCCAAAAAAAGGGGAAAATAGGTAAATATTAAGTGTGTAAGTTTAGTGAAGCCAATCAATTATAGATGAACAGCTCTTTCCTTGCGCATTTTTTAGTCTTCCAATAATTCTAAATGTAGCCCCTTCATATCCACATTCTGGACATTTGTTTTTTGAAAATAATTCCACAATATCATCAACTAGAACTGCTTGATTTATGCTACCATTTACTCCATACGGAGTAATTACCTCTAACAATCCTTCCATACCCTCATTAACAGGTTGTAGGTTTACCGTATCTCTTACTATAATCCTAGCAGTATCAGGGCAATGTAATAAAAAATCTTGGTATTTTTCAGACCAATGTCCCCCAAAAAGAGTTGGTCCCTCTGTAAATGCATAGATATCTGCAATATCTTTTGGTTTAATATTAAAAACTTTTTCATAATTTTCAATAAATCTAACTTTATCAACAGCATCTAATTTTGCCTCACCTTTAACTCCATCCCATCCTCCGCCACCACAACCAACAAAAGATATTCCATCGAGGTCATAGAATACATTTTCTTTTAATAATCTATTTTCAAACATGTTATTCATTAAGAGGGGGCTTCCGCCAAAAAGTATTTTACATACTTCTATATTTTTCCAATGTCCTGTTTTTAGAACTTCTTTAACCATTTTTAACATTTTACTTACATCTAGAACAAATCCCCCTTTCAATGAAAAAGTTGAAATTACGGCCCAAATTGTTTTTAAAAATTTTGCTTTTACCATATATTCCTCATGTCCATAATACTCCCAGGGTTTATTCATGCATGCTGTAAAATATCGTGTTTTTTTATAGTATTCAAATCCACTAGTATTCTTTTTTGCCATAAACGACATAAGAACTCGACCAGGTGAGAAATTAAAAATAATACTTTTTTTAGAGCCATCTACATAATCATCCCATCTAAAAAAATCGGTAAAAACTTTAATTGAATTGTATTGTAATTGATCAAAATCCTCCAATGTTCGAGGAAGTATGGAGGGGTCCCCTGTTGTAGATGATGAACATGAAAAGAGCACTATTTTATCAAGAGGGACTTTTAAAAACTGTAGGGTTAGACCTTCTGATTTTTTATAAAGATCTGATGGCATGTATGGAATAGTATCTAAATCCTCAATTTTTAATTCTTCAGGAATTTTAAAATTGAAATTTTTACAGAGATTTTCTCTATAGTACTTACAAAAATCATAAGATAACTTTATTTGCTCTAATAAATCTTTGCAAAACTTCTCATTTGGGTAATGCCGTGGTTCATAATCAAAATATTTTGTGTTTAATTCTTCAGGTAAAAAATCATGTATTTTCAATTTCAAAATGTTCACCTATTATAGAAATTGAGTTTAATAACTTAAAAGATTATAGTAAGATAATTAAATATTATTTGAGAATTAAATAAAAAAAAGAAAAATAGTTAAATTAGATTGTTGATAGAGCTACTATTTCTGCTTCTTGTTTTTCAAATAACATTGGAGTCTTTTCCCAGCTTAAATCTTTAGGAATTTTAAACTGACGTAAAAACATATATAGATGAATAAATCCACTTATTGGAAAAAGGAATAAAAGACTGTAATGTTTATCACAATATTTTCGTATAGCATTGAATACATATCCAAGCTGAAAGAATAAACAAGTTAGCGTCCAAACTAACAAATAAAATTCTCCAATAAAAATCTGAAGTATTGCAAAACCAATTACAATAGGAATCCACGTATCTATATTTCCTATAAGCATCATTGTCATGTTTCTTGCGATAACTAACGATTTACCATTCTTTTTATCGCTTTTCATTGCCATTAATTGGGGCATATCAAAAATATATCCAGCAAGCCATCGAGTGCGTTGATGTCTCAAGATTTCCATAGTGCTTGGTACATACTCATAAATTTTTGCTTTTGGAGAAAAACGAATAAGTACACCATCTAAATTTAATAGTATAGACAGGTAAAGATCTTCTGTCATTGAATCCTCGTTATAACCCCCATATTTTTTAAGGTATTTTGTTCTAACCGCAAAGTTTCTCCCAAAAGAATAAGCTGAGGAACCTAATCTATTTTTAATTTCGAATAATAATCCACCACCAGAAACTATAGCATAATCAAGAAAGATTCCTCTAGTTAATGCATTTTTCTTCCAGTTCTTAACTAGCACAGGTCCGATTACTGCGTTATTTTTATCATCTTGAAATGGTGCTATTAGATTTTTTAATGCATCAGGTTTTAAAATACAACCTGAATCATAAAGTACAACAATTTCATTTTTAACATATTCTAAACCGTAATTAAGCGCTGGAGGTTTACCTTTTTTAGGAAGATCTTTCGATAAAACTTTTATATCTATCGTGCTATTTTCTCTTGCGAAATTTTCACAAAATTGAGTAGTATCATCTGTTGATCCACTTGTTACTACAATAATTTGGATGTTTTCTTTTGGATAATCTGATTTAACAATAGAATTTAATGTTCTTTCTAATAATATTCTTTCATTTTTGGAAGCAATTAATATGCTTATATCGGCATAATATGGAGTTTTGGTTTTGTAACCACTGCCAAATGAGGCGAGGAAATGTACTCCGTAGTATATAACCAAACCTAGTAACATGATAAGACCAATTAACGGAAATATAAACCACCAATTAGGTAAAGGATTGATAAAGAAACTGTCAATTGCTCTTTTTACTCCAGACATCCAAAATGGAGGGAAATATATATGAAATAAAGTATAACCAATTGCCCATACAAATCCATACATAAAATATCTTATTATTGCCATTTTTTAAAATCACCAATTTTTTTAATCTATTTTAATATTATCCATTTTCTTGAGGTTTTTCCAAATATACCGTGCGAACAGAATCGCGGATAAAGCCATTATTATTAAAAGGCTAATTTGAAAAATTATCATTGTCCATGTTGTTATCCAGCTATGAGCATTAGTCCAATTTATCGCACCAGAGGGATTGATTGAATAGGCTATTAATATACCAAAGCTGGATACTCCGTACATTAGAAAAAAAGTGAAGCCCACTAAGAAACGTGTTATTCTTTCTCCGATATAGGGTTTCGTTTCATGTAGACCTAAACCTTCATGTCTTGCTCTCATATATTCATAAATAAAAATTAGTAAAATGTTTGTCCAAACCATCCATCTAAAGTCAAGGCCATAAACTGGTAAAATCATAAAGCTAGTAGGAATGAAACATACCAACAATAATGTATCACTGATTCTGTCAATCACATTATCAAACCAAGCACCAGATTTAGATTTTATATCCAATAGTCTAGCTATTGAGCCATCAATTCCATCGACAATTCCAGTAAACAGTACAAAAAAAGCAAGAGGAATAAACCAAGACCCATAGAATGGTTGTTGAGAAATAATATCAAGAGTATGACCTCTACTAAGCATTATTACGGCGTAAAATATGAGAAAGGAGAAAATTAAATTCATTATAGAGACTTTATTTGGACTTAACCCCAATTTAATGAAAAATTTTGCTCCTTTATATGTTATAGGCATATAAATCTTTCCAGCTATGTCGCCTTTCATTTGTTCAAATTGTTCTTCTAATTTATTAGCTTGTCCGTGATCCCCAAGCCAATCTTTTATAAACTCATGAAGAGTCATAAATTGTCGTTCAGGTTTCTCCTTAATAATTCCGCTAATGAAAATGATTATAAGAAATCCGAGTAAAACCAATGGAAATACTATTTCGAATAATATATCTAGCATATAATCCGCCTATATTGGCTAAATTACTTTGATTTTTGATAAATTCTTGAAATGGTAATTTAACTATATATTTAAGATGTATTTAAGTTTATGCATCTAAGTTTATTAGTTAATTGCAGAAATTTATATAGAATTAAAGGGAATATTATATTTAAACATAAATCACATGAATAATTATTGTACAACAATTTAAAATAGGTACATATATTTTACCTTTAAAAGCTTCGAGGAAAGATTTTCAACCATATGAATTCGAGAAAATCATTAATCAGCATCTCCAAGACGGATGGAATATTATAAATTGCGAATCAATATATCTTGGGGGAGTAAATCCAGAAAATGGTATTCATTATACTGCCTATCTAGTTAAAGATTGATTGTACCTTTAATTTTTTTTTTTGATTTATACATAAAGATGTGATAAACTCTTCAATTTCCGCTAGAGTAATTATTTTTAATAAAAATAAATAAAAATCTTTATGTAGCGCTATCATATATAATGTTTATTGAAATTGAGATAACTAGATATAATAAGTATTATGTATGACGCAATTTTCAAAATAGTCATTTTTGGAGATGCAGGTAGTGGTAAGACCGCCTTAACGAAGAGATTCATGACGAATTTATTCCTTCCAGATACTCAAATGACGATTGGTGTGGATTTTATAGTAAAAACAATCAATATTGATGGTAAAGAGGTAAAATTACAGATTTGGGATTTCGGTGGTGAGGAGAGATTTAGATTTCTCCTACCCAAATATATTCGAGGCGCTAGCGGTGGAATATTAATGTATGATATTACCGACTATCCTTCTCTTTTTCATGTTGAAGATTGGCTTTCAGTCATACAAGAAACAGGAGAAATTTTTCCCATTATTCTTGTTGGAGGAAAAAGCGATTTAGAAGAATATCGCCAAATATCATTTGAAGAAGGATTAAAATCTGCTAGGTTAAATGAATTAAACGATTTTATTGAATGTTCTAGCAAAACTGGTGAAAATGTTGAAAGACTATTTAAGATTTTAGCAAGAATAATGTTAAAAAAATTTATTTAGGACATTCTTTAGAAGAAGATTCAATCTAAATTACTTGTTCTTTGCTTTAATCATTATCAACATCATTTTGAATCTTTCAAGAGCCTTTAGTGCATGGGGCTCGTTCGCTGGCATAATAATCATTTGACCTTCATTAAGGATATAATCTTTTTTAGATATTGTGATTTTGACTTTTCCATCAATTACATTCACTAACGCATCAAATGGAGCAGTATGTTCGCTTAAACCTTGATCCTTATCGAAAGAAAATAGAGTTACCGTTCCTTCATTTTTATCTATCAGTGTTCTGCTAACTACAGAACCCTTTTGATAATCTAACATATCATTTAAATCATAAATCTCCACAATATCTTTTATCCGGATCTCATTAGGCAAAAATTTCTCACTTTTTTATACTTTATTTGTTTTGAATTTAATAAGTGTGAAACTGATATAAAGGTAAATGCGAACATGTTATTTTTAAAATGCAAATATATTTAATTATTTATCATCTCTATTAATTTAAAAAATCCGTTGAAAGCGGATATTGGTGATTTAAATACCAAATTATTGTACATATTGCGGGAATCCCCTACAATCTAGCTGGAAAGTGTGTCCAATCTGCGG
>JBHLKA010000025.1:0-26727 GCA_048887145.1 Candidatus Hodarchaeota archaeon | reverse complement strand
ATTGAGATAACTGAAAATAAATTGATTACAAGATGCAAAAACAAATGTCCAGTACTAGATCTTTCTTTAAATCTAAATATAGATACAAAAAAGTCTTGCAGACTAATCTCTGAAGGTCCTTGTAAATATTTCTTGAGAAAACTTGACAAAAATATCATCTTTAAGAGAAACTATGATCATATTAGGCCTTATTCGGAGGATTGTGAAGAAGAAATTACAATTATCTCAAAAAAAGTAAATTTAGGTTAATTGTGATTAAGGCAATTTTTAAGGTATTTTGCTCTATAAGATTTTTTATAAGAAATTACATCTTCTAGATTTTTTTTCCCTAATTAACAGTTATTTATAGATTTAAAAATCATAATTTGTCAAAATTTATCATCTTATTGTGGTAAAAAAATATAGAGATTATTTTTTGAATTCTCCCTGGTGAGATATAAAGTTAAATGATTAAAATAACCTTATAGATTTACAATCTTGTCACATTTTACTTTTAAGATTAATATAGAACTAAATATAACTTAATTATAATAATTGAAATTCAAAATTTAAGAAGGTTTTAAATCTAATGAATAAAAGAATGATATATGAAGAATATGACCCAGAATCTCAATATGTTCTTATTGCAACAGGCTCCCAAGTAACACAAACTGCTTTAACGGGAGTTCCTCCACTGAAAGAAGAGGAGCGTATTTATTTTTATTCAACATGGTTAATTATTCCTGAAAAAGGTAATTCTGGATTTGATAGCTTATTAGAATATAATATAAAGGATGTCTTAAAAGTTAAAACGCTTACAGCGAAGAAGAGCCACTATACTCTTTTTACGAGCATAGAAAACCTAGTGGAACCGCTTTTCCATCACGGTTGGGAGTCTAGGGGATACATAGCTTTGTTGGGGCAGAGAAAAGAGGGGGAACTCAAAGGATTCTTATTATGGATTGGTCAACCTGCATATGTCATGGGTATCTGGCCAATTGAAAAACACAGACATTATAAACAAACCGATAAGAATAAGCTTCAAAGTCTCTTTCAAAAAGAAATAAAAGATTTCACAAACCCAAAACTCTGGAAACAGGTTTATATGTTTAATCACCCATCTAAAAAATAGAATTAATCCGAAATCTTGGGATTTAATTCGTAAAAGGTGGTCACCTCTTCAAATTCTTTTCTGAAGGAGGGATCGGGGATAAAATAAGATAAAAGCAAATCTTGGTTAGTTATGATTAAGATGTTGTTTAAGATATTTTCCAGTATAGCTCTTTTCAACATTAATTATTTCTTCTGGAATCCCTTCCGTTACAATATTGCCACCTTTTTCTCCACCTTCAGGTCCAAGATCGATGATATAATCTGCTGATTTTATTATGTCCATATTATGCTCAATTACCACTACAGTATTGCCCTTATCTACTAATTTTTGAAGTACATTTAATAAAAATTGGATATCGTACATATGTAAGCCTGTTGTTGGCTCATCTAATATATAAAGTGTATTCCCCGTACTTGTCTTTCTCAATTCTCTCGCTATTTTGAGTCTTTGAGATTCTCCACCGCTTAAGGTGGTGGATGATTGCCCTAACTCTAAATACCCTAGCCCTACATCTACTACTGTTTTTAAAGTCCTTTTTAAGTTAGGATAACTATCAAAAAACTCAAGAGCTTGAGTGAAAGTCATTTTTAAAACTTCATAGATATTTTTATTACGATATTTAATGTCAAGAGTCTCAGCATTGTATCTTTTCCCTTTACATAAATCACATTTGATATAAACATCTGGTAGAAAATACATCTCCTTAAGAATATACCCTGTACCTTTACATTTCTTGCAATGACCTTGTTTTGTATTAAAACTAAATCTTCCCTTTTTATAACCTCTTTCTCTTGATTCGGGTAATCCAGCAAATATTTCTCTAATATAATCCAATGCTTTTGTGTAAGTCGATGGTACAGATCGAGGTGTTCTGCCAATTGGAGATTGATCAATATTTATTATTTTATCAATTTTCTCATGACCTTTTATCTCATTAAATTCTCCAGTAGCTATTTTTGAGCTTCTTTTATTAACTAAATTATGAAGACCTTTATACAAACAATCAACAATTAAGCTAGTTTTTCCTGCTCCTGAGACTCCAGTAATACATGTAAATATGCCCAATGGAATTTTAACATTAATGCTTTTTAGATTATTTTCTCTTGCTTCTTTAATTTCAAGATATTCATTATTAGGTGAGCGCCTCTTTTTTGGAACTTTTATCTTCTTTTTCCCTGATAAATATTCTCCTGTTATAGTATTTGATTTTATGATTTGTTCAATTGAGCCTTCAGCTACTATTTCGCCGCCATTCTCACCTGCTAATGGACCTAAATCAATTATATGATCTGAATTTCGCATAATTGCATCATCATGTTCTACAATAATAACTGTATTGCCCAAATCTCTTAATTTTTGTAGCATTTTTATAAGGCGATCAATATCTCTTTGATGTAATCCGACACTTGGCTCATCCAATACATACAAAACACCAACTAAACTTGAACCAAGTTGAGTTGCTAATCGTATTCTTTCTGCTTCCCCTACAGATAATGTATCAGATCTTCTACTTAATGTGATGTAATCCAAGCCAACATTATCTAAAAATGATAATCTATCCAATATTTCTTTTAATACTTCTTTAACTATAGATTTCTGAACCTCATCAAGTTCTAGTTTGTTAAAAAATTTTATTGATTCTTTAACTGATAAATTAGATAAATCAGAAATATTCAAATTATTGATGGTGACTCCTAAACTTTCAGGTTTTAACCTTTGACCATTACATTGAGGACATTTTACTTTATTCATAAAACTTTCATATATTTCCCTTGCCCATTCTGAACTTGTTTCCATATATCTTCTCTGTAATGAGGGTATAATCCCTTCAAAGGGCCTTACAACATGCCAAGAAGATGTAACGTCATTATTATTATTTCTATATCCATTATTTTCACTTTTAAAATGAAATTCTATCTTCTCATCCCCTGTTCCATACAAAATTTTACTTAATTTTTCTGGCTCGATATCTTTAATGGGAGTTTCATCAGTATCGAACCCATAGTATTCAGCAACTTGGTCTAATAACTGCCAGGAATAAGCAGTTAAGGATCCAAACCCAGGTATATCTCTTATTGGAGTCTCTTGAAGTGGAACATCTAAATCATCCCCCAATATTAAACTATAATCAAGTTCCATAACAGTACCTAAACCACTACAATACTTACAGCTACCATGTGGAATATTGAAAGAAAACATTTTATGGTCTAATTGTGGAAAGGAAATACCACAATCAATACACGCAAGATGTTCAGAATATAACTGTTCTTCTTCATCAATTACCTCAACAGAGACTATACCATCTGTTAAGCTTAAAGAAGTTTCAATAGAATCTGCTAACCTGGTTTTTATATCCTTTTTCATTATAAGTCGATCAACGATAACACTAATATTGTGTTTTATATTTTTATCCATTGGAATTTCTTCATCAAGAGTATATTGTATATTATCAACTTCTACTCTTACATAACCTTGTTTTTTCAAATCCTGTAAGAGATCCTTATACTCTCCTTTTCTGTCCCTTATTATAGGTGCTTTTATTATAAATTTTTTATTTTCTGAAATTGATTTTAATACTTGCTCAATTATTTGTTGAGGAGTCTGAGGCTTGATTTCTTTACCACAATTAGGGCAATGTGGAATTCCAATATTTGCAAATAATAATCGAAAGTAGTCATAAATTTCAGTTACAGTACCTACTGTGCTTCTTGGATTTTTAGATAGGGGTTTTTGTTCAATAGCTATTGCAGGGGATAATCCTTCTATAGAATCTACATCAGGCTTATCCATCTCACCTAAAAATTGGCGTGCATAACTAGATAGGGATTCTAAAAATCTTCTCTGCCCTTCAGCATATAATGTATCCATTGCTAAACTTGATTTTCCACTACCACTAATGCCAGTAATAACAACTAATTTATTGCGTGGAATTACTACATCAATATTTTTCAGATTGTTTTGTCTTGCTCCTTTGATAGTTATAGAATCGCTATTCATATTAAATACATTTAATATTCAATTTATTATAAAAGAAAAATTTCACGCTTTTACTCCATAATCTTGTTTATATTCCTTAATTTTATCTCGTAAATAAGCAGCATCTTCAAATCTAAGTTCCTTAGCAGCTAGAAACATCTTATTCTCAAGGTATTGAACTACAATATCTATATCTCCTTCGCTTTCTAACTTTTTAACTTTTTCATTAACAATTTTCTTTAGTCTCCTTACTTCTTTCTCATTAAATTCTTTTTCTTCAGAGAGAGAACTTAAAATGTTCTTTTTGATAGTTTGAGGTGTTATATTCTTTTCTTCGTTGAATTTTTGCTGTTTAGTTCTTCTTCTATTGGTTTCATCAATTGCAGCTTTCATTGCGGGTGTTACCTTTTCTGCGTACAATATGGCTCTCCCTTCCACATTTCTTGATGCTCTTCCAATTGTTTGAATTAGAGATCTTGTATCTCTTAAGAAACCCAATTTGTCAGCATCTAAAATTGCAACTAACTTAACTTCAGGTAAATCCAAGCCTTCTCTTAAAAGATTTATTCCTACAACTACATCAAAAGTTCCATCTCTTAATTGTCTTAAAATATCAAACCTCTCCACAGTGTCCACCTCAGAATGGAGATAAGCAATTTTGATACCTAATTCTGAATAATATTCGGCAATATCTTCTGCCATTCTTTTAGTTAAAGTAGTTATTAAAATTCTTCCTTTGGTTTCAATAACAATTTTAATTTCACCTAAAAGATCATCGATTTGATTTTTAGCTGGACGGATTTCAATCACAGGATCTACTAAGCCAGTCGGTCTAATTATCTGTTCTGCTGAAATTCCTCCACTTTTTTCTAGTTCCCAATCTCCTGGGGTAGCACTCATGAATATAATATATTTGATTTTACTTTCCCATTCTTCAAAAGTAAGGGGTCTATTATCATAAGCACTGGGAAGCCTCCATCCATATTCAACCAAGTTCTTTTTCCGAGAACGATCCCCACCAATCATGCCATGGATTTGTGGAATCGTAATATGGCTCTCATCAACTACAATTAGAAAATCATCAGGAAAATAGTCAATTAAACACATGGGTGGAGATCCAGGAGGACGTTGATCTAAGTGTCTTGAATAATTTTCAATTCCTTTACACCAACCCAATTCTCGCATCATTTCCAAATCAAATTTAACTCGTTTCTCAATCCATTGAGCCTCTGGGTACCTCTTTTCCGCTAAAAATTTATTTATTTGAGCTTTTAATTCTTGCTCTATAGATTCTAAGGCTTTTATTTTATTTTCCTCAGGTATAATGAAATGAGTGGCTGGAAATATTCTGCAGTTAGTAATTTCTTTTATATTCTCATTCGTTAAGGGATTTATTTCTTGAATAGATTCAATTTCATCTCCAAAAAGTGATATTCTAATAGCAGTTTCCAGATACGCGGGAAAAATATCAATAATATCACCTCTTACTCTTACAATTCCGGGTCTAAATTCTATATCCTTACGTTCATAATTCATTTTAATTAAAGCTTTAATGATATCTCGTCTATTTATTTCTTGACCTACTTCCATATTTAATGAAACAGCTGTCCAAACTTCTGGATCTCCTATTCCATAAATACAAGATACTGTAGCAACAATTATTACATCATTTCTTGTTCTAATCGCATGTGTTGCGGCAAGTCTAAGTCGCTCAATCTCTTCATTAACACTAAAATCTTTTTCGATATATTGGCCTGTGATTGGCATATATGCTTCTGGCTGATAATAATCATAATATGAGACAAAATAATGAACTGCATTATTTGGAAATAACTCTTTTAGCTCATTATAAAGTTGAGCGGCAAGAGTTTTATTAGGTGCCATAACTAAGGTAGGTTTTTGAATTTTTTGAATAATGTTAGCGATCGTAAATGTTTTTCCAGTTCCGGTGGCTCCTAATAAGGTTTGGAATCGCTTTCCCTTCTCAATTCCTCTTTTAAGAGCTTCTATAGCTGATGGCTGATCTCCTCGTGGTTTAAATTCAGATTCTATTTTAAAACTGACACTCATAGGATAAATCACAAATTTATGAAGTAATTAAAGATAAGAATAAAATTAATATATAAACGATAAGACTACAAATATTCTAATCCAACATAGTTTAAGATTTTTATGAAAAGTAAAAGTAAAATTAATTTATGAGCTGACCGTTTCTTTGTGTATGTCTTCAGCCCCTTCAACCGTTCGAACAACTATTACTAATGTATCTCCTTGATCGATTGTACCTATTATTGCTTCAAGATCAATCATGCTTATTGTTAAGTCTATTGAGTCTTCAGAAACAATTTCATATATTGTTTCAGTAAAACTGGCAAGAGGAATAAAGGTATTATTAATATACACTGAATTCACAGTCACATTTAGTAATCCTAGGTTATTTATTCTAATAACTACATTTCCTGAATTTGAAGCATAAGTACTTTCATCAATCTCAATATTATAACGATTAGTATCAACATATGAATTAAGACTTGCATAAGCAACTGCGGTAGTATTAGTTGTAACTTTTAAATTAAGTGTATTTGAAGCATTGATTTCTAAATTCGTAATATCAAATGATATTAGAGCACACTCTTGAAAATCTAAATTAACATCTCCATAAATGAAATTTACATCACTTTCAATAGATATTACTGTGGTTTCATTAAGATACAAACTATCTAATTTGATTGGCGAAACTCCTGTATTTTTTATTAGAAGACGGCCTGTTTCATTAGCTGCAATATATGAAGCTTGTGTTCCAAACACGTCCTCTATAATCTGGATATCTGCTGAGCTGTTAAGGCTTTGTACAAATCCTACATCTGAAGTTTTTGTTGTTGCATCAAAAAGATAAGATATAAGTATACCTATCTCATCATTTACATTGATGTTGAATTCATCCGGAACTACGAATTTAATGGTTTTTCCTCCATTTGGTAAAATAGTTCCTTTTGATTGCTGAGAACTTAAATAAACCTCTTCCCATTCGTCTGTTAAGTATAATGAATCAAAGACTAAAGGTATATTTCCTGTATTTTTTACTCTAATATTTAATATTGTGGTTCCGTTATCATAAGTATAGGCGTAAGTTTTATCCAATTCAATAGGGATATGTTTTCTTAAAGAACTATTTGTCATTATTGATGCTTCTGGTGTAAGTATCCTAGAATTCCCTAGAAGTTCAATCTTATAATTCTCAAAATGAGATGTCATCAATATTTCATCTGTAACACCACCAGGTGTGATGATTCCTATCATATGTACAGGAGGTGTTGTCCCTATGGGCCAAAAAGGTACAATTGTATTTGTAATGTGAACATACGCTTTTTCTCCTGGATTCAATATAGGTGATCCAGTTAAATATTCTTTTTCAATAAATGTGTTACTTTTAGAGTCAGCATAATATTCATCTAAAACAACTACAGAATCACCAATATTTTCTACTTCGAGATAGATATCAGCCTGATTTTCGTTAATTTGAATAACTTCGCTATTAGCTTCATTAATTTTGATTTTACTTGGTAATGCTTCTTTCACAAAGAATTTTGTTGTAGAATTTGAAAAAACGTATGGTCTTCCCTCCAATGCTACGGATCTTGCTTCAACAGTTATATCAACAACATCATTTTTGGTAAGTTTTGTGCCTCCAGATTTAATATCCACCCATATTAAGTCATTATCTTTTGCGGGTACTATATTTGTATCTAAACCTTTGCCTAGATAATAACTATAACTTTCATTATTGATTAGAACATCTGTAATCGTTAAATTCTTTGTACCTGTATTTTTTATATTAAACGTAGCATAACCTGTATCAAACACTTCTGGATTTGTTATTCGGAAAGAAGATTCTAGAGCAGTATAATCCATTTTATACAGTTTAACAAAACCATTTCTAGAAAAATATCCCCCATATGGATATGGTCGAAACACTTTGAAATCATATATACCCTGGGCAGGAACGTTAGTTGCCCATGAATCTCCATCATTATCTAATCGATTATTAATTTGTGACCTATAGTATTGTTCAAAAGTGTTTGTTTCACCTTGATAAGGGTCTGTGTTTATACCATAAAACATCAATTCTACTATTTGAGCATCAAACCATTTCTTTGTAGGACGTCCAGCAGTTTCATTGAAGTATTCGGACTCATCAAATACGGAATTTGCAGCCCAATTATCTTCTTTCAAACCCCAGCTTTTATAGGTTTCATAATGATCATTGCAGATACGTAACATCCAAGGCCACTTACCTTCATCACCACCTAGCGGATTGAAAAGATATCCAAAATATACTAGAACATATTCTGCTTTTAATAAGCGGAAAATTTTTGCGCTATACAACTCATCCGTTTGCATCATTGCCATACCTGTTAATCCAATTCTAGTTGAATTAATAGTCCCATTGTCATTAACAGTTGTCATATTTCCAATTGGGGTTATCCAATATCCATAATCCCACCAACTTACAACAACCGTAGAACCTGGTAAATTAGTCTTCATCCAAGTTAGCGTTTCTTCCCAATCATGGTAAGCATCACCAGGAGCTATTTGAGCTTGACTTAATTGAACTGCTGAATAATTTGCGGCATGCCAAACTTGAGCAAGTAGCATAATTCCAACAATACCATATACCCAGGCGGCCTCTTGGTATCCTACTATTCGTCTTAATTGTCGTTTTCTTTTTATTCTTATAGAGCTATATCGACTAAAACTACCAAATATTTTTAGAATATTGACTAAGCCATAGGCACCAACTATACAAGCAGCAGGTGCAAATAATAAAATTATACGAATCATACTTCCTGTAAAATAAAATAACAATATTACAAATACTATTAATAATATGTCTGCGGGATTTGATCTCTTGAGTAAAAAGAACAAACCGAGTGGTATTAACGTTAGTGGAATTAGAGTGTTATAATAAAACACACTCCATGCGCTAGGAGCATGTTCCGCCACAGAAGCAGTAAGATTCAAAGTATCACGTAATAATGGACTAAGTATACTTTGCAATCTTCCACCAAATCCAAAAGGAATTAAATTAGGGTCAATCCAAATGATAACGGCTAAAATCAGAATAATAGGAATTAAACCCCATTTCACAAAATTAATTAATTTATTATAAAATTTAGGGTATTGATTCCTTTTGGTATGAATTAGATGATATATTATTAGAATAATAGTGAAGAAGAAGGTTCCTCCTAATGCTATACTAGTAAAAAATTCATAAAAATGAAAATTTATGTAGAATAAAAAGACCATCATCCCCATTCCTTCTATTCCAGCATAAGCTATTAACACATTAGTATTGTATTTTTTTGTAAGAATTATTATAAAAACTACAACTGGCAATAAATAAAAAACAAAGTAATAACCACCCCAACTAAGAGATAAATATCCTAAGAAAAAGCCACCATATAAACCATGACGTATTTTTCCTGTACGTATTGTTTTAACAAAGAAATACAGAGTCATTATTGTACTAAAAACCCCAATGGTTTCATTATCAAAAAAACCTGCAACTGTCCGTTGCATATAACCAGGAACAAATGCCATGAAAAAGGCAGCTATTAAGCCTAATCGTCGATCTAATATTTCTTTTCCTAAAAGATAAGTTGCATAAACAGTTAATCCGCCCATAAATGCAGGAAAGAAAAAGCATACATCGTATAATGAAACTGGGATACCTAAAAATTTAAATATATTATAGATTGCAACAACAGTAAATGTTAAACCTGGACGTAGATTGTATCTTTCAAATCCTCCAGGATACCAGCTCTTATAATCATGCCAGTGGAAATAGTCATATAGAGAATGGGTTGAGAGATATTCAGCATTGTAATATTGAATCCATGGATCAAATGCTTTAATTAAATAGTTACCCATAAAAGCAGGAGATAATCTAATAATAATTGCTAAAATTACCACTAAGAAGAGAGCAAAGAAAAATAACACATTATGAGGTTTAATTGTTACACTAGCTCTAAGTCGATCACGGAAATTTTTAATTGAAGAGAATATTTTAGTCATTTTGTTTTTAGATCAATTAATAATCAAAATTTCAAAATAAATTTAGATATTAAAAAAATCCTTATCATTAAAAGATTATTTTTTAATATATTAAATGGTCTTGATATTATAACATGAGATAATATTGACTCTTTATCTTATCAATTTAATATTTCAATTGTTTTAACTTAGATAGTGAATATAATGGTATCAGAAAAAAGTAAATATCTTTTTAAATTTTATTACCTTGGCTCGAAAAAATATTATGGTTCTCAAAGACAACTAAATTTTCCCACTATTGAAAGCCTTTTAATTAATGCTTTACAAAAGAAGGAGTATATAATTAATTTAAAAGAGGCTAATTTTGAAGTTGCAAGTAGAACCGATAAAATTGTATCAGCAAGAGGTGCTTCATTCTCTATTATAACTAAAAAAGAACCTATTTTAATGGAGATAAATACTGAATTGCCTCATGAGATTGGATTATGGGCATATACAAAAGTGCCATTAGATTTCTCTTCAAGATTTAATGCATTATATCGACATTACAAATATATATTCGCTTTAAAATATGATCCTTTTAAAAAGGAATTCTCGATTAATATAGATCTTATGAATAAGGCATGTAAAGCACTACAAGGAAACCATGATTTTAAGAATTTTGCTAAAAGAGAAAATAATAACATAAAAACTATTAGAACATTAAAGTTAGCTACAGTTGATTCAAAGCCTGATTATTTAATATTTGATTTTAAGAGTAAGTCTTTCTTAAGGCAACAGATTCGAAGAATGGTTGCAAAGTTAATTGAAGTGGGGATGGAAAAATTATCCTATGAAGAGTTTTCGCATTTGTTAAATACTTCAACTTATATATCATACCAACCAGCAAGTCCAATTGGTTTGATTTTGTGGGATGTAATTTATGAAAACAATATTAAATATCAAATCGACATTAAATCTATGAATAGAATGATGAGTTTCTTTCACAGAGAAGAAGAAAAAGTAAATCTTAAAAGAATCTTATTTCATATCCTCCAACATAACAATGTTAGCTAAAAGCGCTTTCAATTGAATATCTTCTGTTCCTCCTTGACTTAATCTATATTCAAATTCAGCTAATAATTTTGAAAGTTCTATTTTTTTCTTTTCAGATATACTTAGATCATAAATCTCTCTATGAATATTCTTTATAATATTTATTCCTGAAAGTCCATAGTCTTTAATGACATCATTTAATTGTTTTATAGAGAAGTCTAATTGCCCTTGAATTGCTGTTTGTAGAATCGTTTTTATTCTTTCAGGAGGCACCTCTCCAGCGACTCTAAAAACTATATCTTGATCAACTTTTTGAGAAATTGTGCTGCAAGATTGCAGATAATTTATGGCTCTCCTGCAATCTCCCCTGGAAACTTCTACTAAAGCATTTAAACCATCATTAGTTAAAGAAATATTTTCCTGTTTAGCGATATATTTTAATCTATCTTTTATATCAATACTACTTAATGAGGAAAATCGAAAAACAACACATCTTGATTGGATAGGAGGTATTATCTTATTTGAATAGTTACAAATTAAAATCATTCTACAATTTTGAGTATACTTTTCCATAGTTCTTCTAAGTGCTTGTTGGGCAGGGGCAGTCATATTATCAGCTTCATCTAAAATTAAAATTTTGAAAGGAATATTTATAGGTGGCTTCGCTTTTGCAAAATCTTTAATATAAGTTCTTATAACATCTATTCCTCTAGCATCACTTGCATTTAATTCTAAATATGTTGTGTTTAAGGCCATTTTCCTACCATATAATTCTCTAACTATAGCTAAAGCAGCTGTTGTTTTTCCTATACCTGCTGGACCGGCAAAAATAAGGTGTGGCATTGATTTATCATTAATAAATTGTTGAAGGCGATTAACTATTCCCTTTTGATTTACCAGCTCTTCTAACTTACGTGGTCGGTACTTTTCAACCCAAGGCCTATTACTACTTGACATATAAATACAAAAATTTTATGGTTAGTTATAATAATATTAAAAAATACAATTTAAGAATTAAAATTTCTTTCTATATTAATAACATTAAATTATAAAAAGCAAATATAAGTTAAAAAAAGATGTCTGAATTTCTAATAAGTAAATTAAAATCAAGATGGATATTGGATTCACGAGGTAATCCAACTGTTGAAACTGAAGTTTATGCTGGTGATATGTATGCTCGTTCATCCGTTCCTTCAGGTGCGTCAACAGGGGCCTTAGAAGCTTTAGAACTTAGAGACGGAGGAAATAAGTTTTTAGGTAAGCATGTAACCAAAGCAGTGATTAATGTAAACGAGATCTTAGCTAAGAAGTTGAATGGATTTGATGTTAGAGAACAACAAAACATAGATGAGATGATGATTTCGATAGACGGTACCGAAAATAAAAAAAATATTGGTGCAAATGCAATTCTATCAGTATCTCTTAGTGTTGCTAAATTGGCAGCAAAATTGTTGAAAAAGCCGTTATTTTCACATCTTTATGAACTAAGTCATAATAAATCGAGGGATGATTTTTTATTACCTTTCCCTTCTAGTAATATTATCAATGGAGGAGAACATGCTGGAAATAATTTAGCAGTACAAGAGTTTATGGTATTACCGATAAGAGCGCCTAAATTTTCAATAGCCCTCCAAAATGTGTCTGAAGTATATCATACATTAAAAAAATTATTAATTGAAAAACATGGACTTTCTGCTGTGAATGTAGGTGATGAGGGTGGCTTTGCACCTAATTTATCTGAAACAAGAGAAGCATTAGATATTATTATAGAAGCAATTGAGGAAGCTGGTTTTATAATGGGAACTGATTTTGTATTGGGAATGGATGCTGCAGCAAGTGAATTCTTTAAAAAAGATTTATATTTTATTGACGGGAAAAAACTAAGTGAAGAAGAATTATTAGAATATTACTTGGATTTGATTCATGATTATCCATTAAAGTCCATTGAAGATCCATTTGATGAAAAATCATTTAAAGGTTTTGCTAACCTTACAGCAAAAGTGAATAAAACAATTCAAATAGTATGTGATGATTTAACAGTTACCAACATTAAACTTTTAGAAAAAGCTGTGGAACAAAAAGCAGGAAATGCATTATTACTTAAAGTAAATCAAATAGGAACCTTAACTGAATCTATAAATGCGTGTAATTTAGCATTTAAGAATGGATTCAATGTAATGGTTTCACATCGCTCGGGTGAAACTGAGGATCCATTTATAGCAGATCTGGCAGTTGGATTGTGTTCTGGACAAATTAAAAGCGGAGCACCATGTCGTAGTGATAGAACTAGTAAATACAATCAAATATTAAGAATTGAAGAATTCTTAGGTGAAAGGGCAAATTATCCAAATGATTTTACATCATGGAAAAAGTATCAGTAAAATAAATTTAATAATTTTTTATAAACCTATAAATATTTACATCTATTTCTTTTGTTTTTTGGGTATGGAATTCAAAAGACTTTTCAAGTTTTAATTTAAACGGGAAATAATAATCAACATGCCAATTGAAATCCTTTATAAAACTAAGAATAAATTTATGGACTTTTTGGTTAGCCAGATGGATAGAATATACTACATCAGAAAATTCAAATGCTTTTTGTAAAAAAAGTCTATCTGCTCTATTTTTTTGGACTCCAAAAGGAGGATTCATTATAGTTGTAATCTTTTTATTTTTTGGAAAGTACAGTGGTGAAACTTCAAATCTGCTAATATCAGCGCATAATGGAAAGATTAAATATTCAAGTTGAAGATTTTTAATATTTTTTTTTAATATCTGTATTGCAGATACATCAATATCAATGCTTATGATATATTTTGGCCGAAAATAAGAGCTTGCGATAGATAATCTTCCTGTACCCGCCCCAAAATCAAAAATTAAATGGTTTTTGATATCATTAAATTCAAACCCAGCGAAAAAAACAATATCTACGGCACTACTTGCATCAATACAATATTGTTCTAATTCAATTTTAGGCCTAGAAAAAACTGCTGTGTTTTGAATAATAGAACTTATTTCCTTTTTCTTGATCTCAAACGCCTGATAATTAAATTCATTTAATTCTTTATAACTTATTATGGATAAATTTAATTAACTTATTTAATAATAATTAAATAGTGAAAATAAAAGAATGTTGGGAAATTTATGAAAAAGTCAGTTAAAAATAAAGATATCGTACTTACTGGTCAATATTTAGGTGTTGTTGAGGAATTTCTACCAGATAAACAATCTTCCTATATAAAGGATGGCAAAATCTTTGCTACAAAAACAGGTATAATTCTAATTGATAAAGAAAAAAAAGAAATAGAAATAAAAAGTCACCAGGAAAAAGATCGGAAAACAGTGAAAATTGGAGATATTGTTATTGGGACCATTCTTTTTCTAAGGCAATATTCTATTGGAATAAATTTTCATACAATAAATAATAAACTTCATTTTAATAGTTCATATTTTGGAAATATTCATGTCTCACAAATTTCTCATAAATATATTGATAAAATCTCTGATGCTTTTCAAATTACTGATATTGTTAGAGCAAAAGTAATTGAACAAACCAGTAATGAATTTAGATTAAGTACTGTTGGAAAAAATCTCGGTGTTATTCATGCTGATTGCGTTATCTGTGGAACTGCATTAGAAAAAGTGGGTTATAATAAATTAAGATGCTCAAGATGCGGAAACATTGAAACTAGGAAATTAGCAGATGATTATAGGAATGTTAATGAAATTTTGAGGTATTAAAAATATTTTTTTAGCATCTCCAATTGATATTTATATTTTTAATATTTTAAAAAAAAGTAAAGGGTATAAATTTTGGTAAGAAAAGGTGGAAAAAGAGTAATCCACTTTTATAATTCAAGTGGTGATTTAGAAAATACAATAAAATTTCTTGAAAATATTCAAAAAAAGGTTAATTACCTTAATTTAAATTGCGTAGTAGAAGGTAAATCTATTAAAGTTACCTTATTTGGACCAAGAGATCTTCAATACCTAGCAATCGAAAGGTTGAGGGAGTTAGCTAACCAATTCTTATCTTGAAATTTGATAGCAAAAATAGCTGGTTTTTATAAACCAAAAAAAATTTATTTTACATTAAATTAGATTTTATAGATTTGAAGCTTTTGGTGTAAATTTTGGCAAAAAAAAAATCTGAACCTAAAGAAGAAGATGAGCTTGATGATGATTTACTAGAAGATGTTGGTGATATCTATCCAAGCTTAGGAAGAAAGAATGACAAAAATGAAGAAGGAGAACAATTTAGCATTGAAGATGATGAAATTCTTGAAGAAGAATATGAATATGAAATGGAAGAACTTCCTAAACCACCGGAATATAAATATTTGAACTTAACTCTTTCTAAGGGAAATAAAGAAAATGATTATAAATTGACTGTAGAAGGCCAATCTCATGGATTTTTAAATATTCTCGTTAAGCATCTTTTAAATATTGAAGGAGTTAAATCAGCAGCATATAAGGTGACACGTATAGACCCTCCAGAGGTATTTATTCGCATAGAAGATGGTTATAACATCAAACAAATACTTCACAAAGGGATACAGTTATTAAGAAATGACGTTAATGATTTACAAAAACTTTTTAAAACTTTAATGAAATAATGAAATAATTATTTCTTATTTTATATAAATTTATAAAACTTTAATTCTCAACTAAAATTAATGGCTTACGATCTTTTAATTAGAGATTTATCTTCGAAGGCATCCCAAAAAGCCATAGGAACTGATAAAGGCTTGGCTAAAATCGGGGATAGTCTCGTAAATTTTGCTTATTCTGTAGCTAAATCCATTTTTTTAACCGAAAATAGTGTAAATAATATAATTATTCGAACTGGAAAAAAAGTTAATAAAACTATTTTAGCCAATGCTTTAAGGAAGGCAAATTTGAAAGTCTATGCGAAAACAAGAGCGGATGCTCATGATTTAGCAGATACTGTTGAGGCATTAGTTGCTTATGTTTGGTTAACCGGAAAAGTAAATCTTGAATCCATGATTAATATCATTAGTGAGAATCTTTCTGGTGATCTTCAATCAAGAACTGAGGAAACAAAGAATGCAACTATAGCATTTACAGAATTACTAAATTATTTAAAGAATTATCTTCCAAAATCTAAAATATGAAAGATTTCCCTATTACAATCGGATTTGATGATGCTAGATTTGAGTTAAAATCAAAAATAAAAACAACCCAATTAATAGGTGCTGTTTGTCAAGGGACAAGGTTAGTCAGTGTAGTAAAAAAGCCTATTTCTATTGATGGCGATGATGCGACGGAAGTTTTGATTGAGCTTGCTAAGCAAAATCAAAAACACATTCAATATATCTTAACCGATACTATAACATTTGGAGGTTTTAACATTATAGATTTAAGTGAGATATATAATAGATTAAAAAAACCTATAATCTCAATAACAGAAAGAGAAGTTGACCTTGAATCGGTTATAGAGGCCTTAATTAAGAAATTTCCAAACACTTATAAAAATAAGCTCCAATATATTATAAATGCGGGAGATTTATATGAGACAAATATAAAAACTGCTGGAGGCTCTTCCAAAATATATTTTCATTTAAAAGGAGTAGGTTTCGAGGAGGTTGATGATTTAATGCAAAAGTTGTGTATTGATTCTAAACTCCCTGAGCCGGTGAGAATTGCTCATATCATTGGTAAGGCGTTTTAAAAAGTAGCAACTTCGTATTCTAATATCTCTTTCATTCTCTGACGTAGTTCAGGACGAATTGCAGTCATTCCATATGTTTTTAATCCACCTAACCTTTTTTGAACATCTTCTGCGCTCATAGCCCCTGGTAAGTCTTGCTTATTTGCTATTGCAATGATTTTAGTCCCTAAACTGCGTTCAAATCGATCATATATCTCTTTTGTTTTTTCAACCCCCTTCTCTGTGGAATCACAAACTAATACTGCTAAACCTGCGCCTCTTAAAAAGTCTTTCCACATGAACTTAAATCGTTCTTGACCCCCTAAATCCCATATACTAACCTTTTTTCCATTTAAAACAGAATCCTCAACTTCTAATCCCACTGTCGGAACTCTCTTTTGTGGAACTTCTCTGCCTTGTAATAATGTTAACAAAGATGTTTTTCCCACGCCTCCTTCACCAAGCAGGCAAATCTTCGATTTTGTTGTAAAAATCTTTGTTCAACCCCTTCTACATCATATTTGCTTTAAATAGAAAGGATTAACAACACTTCAAAAATTAAAATAATATTGACATGATATGTTAATTTTAAAGCAGTATATCTATTAGGTCCAATAGAAAAAATTAAGATTTATGATTTTAGGTTAAAAAGAATATTGTTTCTAGTTTCAATCTGATTTTATTTATTCACTCTTCATTAATAACAGAAAAAAATTTTTCTGGACAATTGTAATAAATATCTATTGGACAAATCATCATGCATAGAAAAGAGATAAAAGAGATAATAGTAATTTCAATTTTTTCCACATCTCTGATTATCTTTGGTATTAGTTTTTTTGCTTTTATAATGCATAATAGAAATGGGCCATGGATTCGGATTGCCCTTCCGAGCGTCTATTATGGAACTCCTTTTCTTGCTAAAGATGTTGATCCTCAATACTCGTGGGATTCATCTTCTTTTGAATTCTCAGCACATATATGGGAAGGGTTATTTGCGATTAATTTTTTTGACCCTCAGTTTGGACTTGTCCCCAGATTAGCAACTTCCCTAGGAACTTATTCCCCTGATGGGAAAGAATTAACAATACCACTTAGACAAGGAATTAAGTTCCATGACGGTACGCCGTTTAATGCTGATGCTGTTAAGTTTAGTTTTGATAGGTTAGCCTATTTAATGAATGTTTCTGGTATTCTACCTCTAACATGCTATTATCAGATTCCAACTATTTTGCATTCATTATATGAAGGGCCTGATGGCACTCCAATTATTAATCATACTGAAATAATTGATACTTATACGGTAAAATTCCTACTTAATAGACCATTTGGTTCATTTCGATATCTTTTAGCATTTCCAGGATCATACATTTTATCCCCTCATTCAACCCCTTCTGACGATTACATTGATCCATCTACAGCTGGTCCTGATACCTGCGTTGGAACGGGTCCTTTTATATTAATAAATATAGATAGTTATGAAGTAAGATTCCATGATTATGAGGATTATCATCTAGGTAAATCTGAGATTGATAGCCTTGTATTTTGTAAAATCCTCGATGACAAGAAAAGAAAAGATGCAGTATTGGATGGCGATATTGATATCATAATAGAGAAACTTTATTCTTGGGATGATGAACTTGAAAAAGATGACAATATTGTAGTTTTTAAAGATTATCCTAGTTGGATTTTTTCATATATCAGAATATTTAACCAAAATATAAATTGTACTTGGAGAAAAGCAATTTCTTTTGCTATTAATTATTCTCGTATCATTAATTCATTGACTAACAATCTCTCCTTTAGGCTAAATGGTATTCTAGCCCCCAACATCTTTGGGTACGATCCAACCATTATAGCAATAGACTATAACCTAACATATGCAAGAGAAGTTATGAGCAATATGGGTTTTGGAAATGTATCTTGGATTGATTCACAATGGCGTGCAGCGGAATTTGCCTCATGGAACTTTTCATATCGATATAAATCAAATTCTGAAATAGCTCTATACGAATTTCTAAGAGATAATTTAGATCAAATCGGAATTAACCTTACAGAGGGCACAGAATCGTATCAAGAATGGCTTGAAAAATATATGCATCAAATATGGTCTTTTGATCGCTTTACCTGGTTCAATAACCAAAATTTCGTGTTATTTAACTGGTATCCGGACTATTCTGCTGCATATAATACTTTATATGCTTTCTTTTCTTCTAATGGATTTTTATCTGGGTTATTTAATATTATTACTGATCCTTGGATTGAACAGAAATTAGAACAGGCTTCGCAAGAATTTAACGATACAGCAAGAGCTACAATTTATTCTGAGGTTCAAAGGTATAATAACAAAGAATTTTTTCCACTGATATATCTATATCATCATCCTCTTCAGTATCTACACGATATACACCTGATAAGTATACCTTATAATCCAACGGGATTATTTTATGCATATCCTATTGAATTTGAGTAATAAGATTTGGATGGTATTCTCAGAAGTAGTGATTTAAAAAATAAGATTATATGATTAAAAATTTAAGAAAAAAACAAAATAAATTATATCTTTAGGCTCCTGTCTGTAGGTCTTTTACTATTCCAACCGCGACGGTTCTACCCATATCTCTTACAGCGAATCGTCCCATCTCAGCAAAATTTTCATATTTTTCTAAGCACATCTTTTTGATTGGTTGTAATTTGATGATTGCTGACTCATTTCTTTTAATAAATTTTGGGGAATCTTCAATAACAGCTCCAGTTTTTTGATCTAATTTCTTATTTAGTTCCATGAATTTTGCTGCAACTTGAGCTGTATGAGCATGAACTACTGGAGTATAGCCTTGAGCAATGGCAGTTGGATGCCAAATAACAATGATTTGCCCTGTCCAATTACCCTTTGGAGTAATGACAGTTGGAGGATCATTAGGATGGCCTAAACAGTCACCTCTCCCTACATCTTTCATTTCAAGACCTCTAATGCTAAAACCAACATTATCCCCAGGTACAGCTTGAGGAATCTCTTCATGGTGCATTTCAATGCTTCGAATTTCTCCTTTAAATTCTGTTGGCATAATTATAATCTTGTCTCCTTTCTTTAAAACGCCAGTTTCAACCCTGCCAACTGGAACAACCCCAGTTCCTTTAATTCTATATGCATCTTGGATAGGGAGTCGTAATGGTTTATCAGTTGGTTTTGGTGGGATTTCAAACTGATCAATCGCATCGATAAGAGTAGGACCATCATACCAAGTCATTTTATCGCTTTTCTTTGATAAATTTTCCATCATTAACCCAGAAACAGGGACAAATGGAATCTTTTTCACTGGAAAGCCAATTTGTTTTAAGAGATCAGAAACCGCGTCTTTACATTCTTTATAACGGTCTTCACTATAATCATAATTATCTGCTTTATTAACAGCTACAACTAATTGCTTTACTCCTAAAGTTTGAGCTAAGTATGCGTGTTCTCGAGTTTGACCATTTGCAGCAATACCGACTTCCATTTCACCTTTTTTACCAGAAACTACTAAGATAGCAGCATCTGCTTGAGAGGCTCCTGTAATCATATTTTTAACAAAGTCAGCATGACCAGGAGCATCAATTATGGTGAAGTATTTATTGGGAGTTTCAAATTTCCTGAATGCTAAATCAATGGTTATACCTCGTTGACGCTCTTCTTTTAACTTGTCAAATACGAAAGCATATGACCAAGAATCTCTATCATATTCCTTAGCTAGTTTTTCTAACTCACGAGCTTCTCTATCAGTCACGGCACCGGTTTCTATTAAGAGAGCACCCATCATTGTAGATTTTCCATGGTCAATATGGCCAATAATTACGAGATTTAAATGTTCTTTTTCCGTAGGCATTTTTCTATCAACTTTGTCTATTTTTTTAATATTTATAAATTAATTCTTAATATTAACGATTTTAGATTAAATGATAACTACTTTAATGATATCCAATATATATTTTTTACTATAATTTCAAGTGAAAATTCTAGTAAAATCATGGTGGTTTAACTTTTGAATTGGAGTGTAATCATTATCGCTTATTTGTGATTACTTTCCAGAGTTTCCTTTAAGATCTATATATAATTCTTCTTTATTTTCGCTTAATAAGTGAAAAATTTCATTGATTTCTTTTTGGAAATTAATGATTTTTCCCTTTTTATCTTTGTATTCTATCACTACTTTTTTCTCTAAGAATTTTTGAAATACTTGTTCGATGTTGTAAATATCTACACGTGTTTCCATAAAAAAATCTAATAAATGATGTAAATAAAAAGCTTTAATGTGTAAATTTTCTTTACTATATCGCTTTTCTAAATCCTTGTAGTGGAAGAACTTTAATTGTCTTAAGATAATATTATCATCTTCATTAAATGTATCGCGAAATTTATCATTAAAAGCCCATTCAGTAGCATAATCTATATTTTTATCCACAAAGTTTGCAATTAAGCGATCAATTCCTGCCTTATCGGTCCATTTATTATGAATAACCCAGTTTGGTATTTTTACTCCCTTTTTAAAATTAATAATAATAATTTTATAAAAAAATGGGATAAAATAAAATTTAAGATGAAAAGATAATTAAAATAAAAAAATATGGATTGTTAATAGTAGTAACAAAATTAAAAAAACAATCTCAGAACTATCATGGTAAGAAGTAAAACACCATTTCCTAAAGAAGGGGAATTTATAAATGGAAGAGTTAAACATATAGAACAACAATATGTCTACTTAGATTTATTAGAATATGGAGGACTCCCTTCAGAAGAGTATGCTAGGGGAATGATACATATAAGTGAAATATCAAGTAGATGGATCAAAAACATCAGAAAATTTGTTAGAGTCGGTCAAATTGTTGTAGCAAGAGTGTTACGTGTAGACCCTTCCAAAGGTCATATTGATTGCTCATTAAGGAGAGTAAATTCTGCTCAACGCGCAAAAAAGAAAAAGGAATTTAAATATAAAGTTAAATTCGATAATCTTTTACAAATTTTAACTGAAATTGAGGGTGTGAATCTCAATTTGGATGAGGCTTATGAAAAAATTGGTTGGCCAGTGTTAGATCAGTATTATGATTTCCAGGAAGCTGTTGAGGCATTGAAAGAAAATGGTGAAGAAATAATGAAAAATTTACCAGATGTTCCTGAGAGCACTAAAAGTGCATTTTTAAAAATCGTCGATGAAAATGTTGAAATTTCAACAGTAAACATTATTGGTAAAATAAAACTGATGAATACTGATGGAGATGGTGTTGACAAGATCAAAAATACGTTATTAGAAGTCAAAAATGTTATTCAAAACCCAAAAGATACTAGAAAGTTAAATTTATTATATATAGGGGCTCCTTTTTATAGATTAGAAATTATTTCTAAAGATTATTTAGATGCTGAAAATATATTATCAGATGCTATTGAAATTTTAGAAGAAAGTGCAAGAAATACTAATACTACCTTTGAATTTATTAGAGATTAAACTTAACTGGATTAATGATTATGACGAAATATCTCCAAAAATGTAAAGAATGCAATAAGTATAGCTTGCAGAATCCAGAATCCAAATGCAAATATTGTGGAGGAGAATTAATAAATCCGCATCCCCCTAAATTTTCTCCAATAGATAAATATGCAAAATATCGCATTGAGTATTTTAAAGAAGAATTTAAGAAAAGACTAAAATCAAATTAATGAATATCTAATAATTCAGCAAATTTTTCATTAATAAGGATTAATGCGTTTTTATAAGGCAAATTTGCAATATCATTTTCCTCAAAAGGACCATAATTTAAAAGATCTATACCTACTAATGGTGGTGTTTTTTTAAGAAATCTAATAAGAGTATAGTTATAGTCTATTTCTTCTTTCTCTTTTTTGCCTAGAAGTTGCTCTTCATCTTCCAAACCAATCTCTTTCGTTTTCTCAGAGTTAGTATCTTCAACTAAAATAGCCTGTTCTTCCCTGACCGTTAATTTTTGGTCCAGAGAATATTCCTCTCCAATAAGCAAGAGATTCTTTACTTTTTTATATCCTTTAAATGTGCTTATTAAATTTTGATAAAGTAGTTTTTCAGTCTCAACCACATGTTCTAAATTTATTTCTTCGTTTGCCAAAGCGGCATTTATAATTTTTATTTCCCTAATTTTTAATAAATCATTAAAAAGAAATTCAATATTTCTTTTATAAGATTCACTGAGTTGGTACTTTATCTTGTCTACTTTATCCACTCGGAATGTATTAATACTGGTTAAAACATTCTTATATTTATTAAAATCATCTTGAGTTAAAGAAGTTAAATTAGCTTGTTTAAATTCTTTTAACCAATGTTGATATAGTATATTATAATCTTTCTTAAGATCCATTAAGATCAAAATAGTTTTTTTATATTAATTAAACATCTATATTGAAAATTAAAATTTTATGTTATTTCTTAATATGAATAGTTCAATCATCAATAAGACTTCTGGTTTTAGCTACACCTTTACATAATAAAAATACAGCTACATATAAAGGAATTATCTCTATTGTTCCTTTATTATAAGGACCATAAGTCTTTCCTTTGATTTTTATAGCTGGTACTTTATTTTCAAGAATTTCTATTTTTATTTTTACGTCTTTCTTTTCAGCAAATACAATAGGATCAATCTCTTGAGTATTTTCATTTAATGGATTAAAGGTTTCTAACTCAGAAAGGCTTAATTCTTGAACTCGAAATCCTGTGCTACCATGTAATGATCCAGGATATCTAATAAGTCTATGAATATCTATACTAACAGGTACATCTATTTTAGCGCCAAGGTTTTTTGTAATATTATCTAAGAAATTCGCCCATGTTTTTTCACCTAATCCTTTAATTCTCCACAAATTCTTTAGAAAATTATCTTTATCATTTAAGATATATTCAATAATATCTCTATTTAAACCATAATCAGTTAGAACATTTCTCAGAACGTCATTAGGGTAATCTTGTACAATTTTTTTGATCTTTTTGATAATCTTTTCTGTCCAACCATAATTACCTTCAAGAAAGTATAAATTGGAATTTAAATCGCTTAATCCTAAAATCTCATAAGATATGTTTTCCCCAGTTAAATAATCTACAATCTCTCTTCTTTCTGCACTAGAAAGATTCCTCATTTTCTCTTTTTCAATTTTTAGATGATATCCTCTATGACCTGAAAATACTATTTTTAGTTCTTCCTTATTAATTTTAAAATCAGGAACAAGAAAATCCTCAATTAGTTTAAAAATTTCATTTTTGGCTAGACTTAAACATCTATCACAAATCCAAGATAAACTTTTAAATAGAGAATTTTCACATTTAGGGCACTTGTTGGGCGCCATTCCTATTCCATCTTTTCCACATTTCTTACAATACCAAAGATCGTGATCTTCTTTACAAGGAGTATAAAAATGGTCGACATCAATATCAATTAAAAAATCACAGCCTAAATGTCCCTTTTTATTCATATCAGAATGATCTGGATTATTATATAGAGCTCCACTTGAATAAATATGTCTTGGGCTAAATTTCGACAAATAATTCTTAAAAGCTTCGTAATTAACAAAAGAAATATGCCTATTCATTATGATTATATTATCCCAAGGAATAAAACCAAACTCTCTTTGATTTAAAGAATCTATTGGTGGAATTTTATTAGTGTTATTCCTGTAATAATCTTGAAATAAACGCTTTAGATAATTAATATCGGACATTTTTTACTTATATGTATCATTTTTATTTTTACTTTTTCTACGATTACGATGTTGTCTTACATGAACATATTGTAACGGGCTACGAATTTTCCTTTGCTTTTCTTGCGTTTTTGAATAATAACCTTCTGTGCATATTTTTTCTTTATCCTTATTAGCTCTGCATAAGTCAAGTGATTTAAGTGTTTCACATAGATAGACTTTATATCCCTTTCTTTTAGCAAAATTCACTTGATAAGTAGTTTTTTCTTGATCAAAATCAGGCATAGTAGAAAAAAATTTAACAATATCTTCTATAGGCACATTTAAGGCAAGTAAAAACCATAAAATCAATAATCTTTCTGTGTGGATCAGGTTTTGACCTTCTTTTGCTTTAGATCTTAACTCTTGAATACAAGGAGGATAAATACTAGCATCCTCAGTTCCATCAAATTCGTAATATTCAATTTCATCTTTCCTATTTTTCCACGCATTGGATATCTTTTCCAAAAGTTCTTTAAAACCTTTTACTTTTAATAAATCATCTTTTTTGATTACTTCTTTAATCTCGACTTCTTTAATCTTATTCCGAACGTATTCTTGTAATAAACGTATCAATGTCTTCTTTTTAAGGAAAACATATCCATTAGTTAATGGATTGTTAATAAGTTTTCGATACTCATCTCTTAAATTGGCTACTAAATTCAAATAATCAATATAAAAAATTTTGAAATTTGTTATAAGTTTTTGTTGATTATTTTCATAAAACTTTTTTGCGTAAACAATTCCTTCTGGTAAATATTGAACATCTAGATTTAACTCTTCATTACAAATATGATAAATATTATAATCATTTTCCTCTAGCAAATCATAATAATTAATTTTTGAATACAAGTTGGCAACTCTATTTGTTAAAATCTTATCATTTAAAACAATCAAGAGAATCTTTATTAGTAAATACATGTAAACATTTAATTTGTCAAGCTTATAATACAGGACATTTTCTAAATTATTAAAAGCAGCCTTAAAAATTTCAAAAGTTCGTTCAGAAATTTCTTCACTAAAAGTGCCTGAAAAAATTTCTGAAATGAATTCTTTTGGATCGTCAGGTAAATCTTTATTATAAATAATTAAAGATGATGGTAACCAAGGATAATGTTTAGCCAAATCAAAATTATCACTCAATTTACCTCATTTCTCCAGAAATAAATTAAATCTTAGTAAGTAAAACTTAGAATGGATTAATAAATAAATAATGAGTAAGAAAATTTACTAATAAAACTTAAAATTCATCAAACTCATCCATATCTTCATCTTCCTCGAACTCATCTTTTTCTACGCGGGGCGCAAGGAAATAATTAAGTATACCTCCATTTATTAGTGTGAAAATCATCTTTAAGGGATAATCTGTTTTTAGAAAGATTTCTAACTTCTCGGTAATCGATGCTAGTTTGAGAATCTTTTTTAGAAAAGTGATTGAATACGCGCCCATTTCAGTTTCTTCTATCTTTTTCTCAGGTAAGTCGTCTAACTCAATATTATATTCCATCTCTCCAATTTGCCCTGTAGAATTAAAAATTAATCCCCTTTTTTCATCTGCTTTGACATTTAATATGTCAGAATAAATTTCTGCATCTTTTATAGCTTCTACTAATAAATCTGGAGTAAAATCTGGTGGACTCATGATCCAGTTTACATAATATTCAATTTTCTGCAGGTTATCAATAGATACTTCTTGCTTATCTGTATCCAGCAACGATAAACTAAATGTGCGTACTCGTTTTGAATCCCTTTTCTTCATCTTTATTTTTATTTTTTGTTCACTTTCTTGAAATTCAACCTCAATAGAATCGTCTGTGGCACTTCTTTTTAGGATTTTATCCAGGTCATCTAAGTTTAAGGTAATTTTAAATTCTTTCGAACAATTATAATCATCAAAATCCTCTTTCTTCATAGTAAATTTCAATAAACTTACCATACTATCGTCGAAAGCAGTGATTATAAATTGTTTTGGTGAAACTTTAAATTCGCTTTCCTCAATAAAACTTGCAAGAGTCTCAATTATTCCTCTTAAAATCCGACTATCATCCAATTTTATTGAAAATGACATTTTTTTGTATCCGTTCTTTTATTTCATTACTTATAATGCTTTGATATTAATATTTCTTTTTTCACAATGCTTATAAAATTCAGTATTAGACCTTTAAT
>JBHLKA010000024.1:23991-27050 GCA_048887145.1 Candidatus Hodarchaeota archaeon | reverse complement strand
TCATCTTCTACTTTAGTATTCCATTCAATTGTATTCTTTTCAGCTTTTTCAATTCTATCCCCGATTAAAAGCCTCACTTTTTTAGCTAGTTTTTTATCACTAGTTATCTTTCCCTGAAAATTATAAGTTTTACCCCCTTTTCTAATCCATTTTAAATGAAACCCATCTGACTGCTTCCATAACACATAGCCTAAGAATTCACCTGATTTAAATCTTGGCCGACCGATAATATTCTTTACATTCATTTTTCTCAGAAGTAATATTTCTTACATTTAAATCAAATATGAAAGAATTTGTTATTAAACATTTTGAAACCAAAATTGAAAATCATTAGACTACTCATCTAAAATTTCTTATAACTGTCCATTCTTTATAATCTTAATATTAAAAAGACTTCTTCAAAAAGGATTTATGGTGGCAATGAATGGATTATCGATTTTACACTACTTCTTCTTCTCCTTTTAATACTTTTACAGTTGTATGGAAAGAAACGGGTTCCGATTTACGAGTACAAAGGATATTTCTTAGTGATCCTAAACGTAAATCCGAAGTTAAAGCTCTGGAATCTTTTAAAAAGATTAAATTAAAATCATCCTCATTAATTATATTGCTTAGTAAGAACATCCAGAGGTTTCTTAAAGGAGAACAGATTGATTTTGACCTAGGATTACTTGATTTCGATATATGTTATGATATACAAAGAAAGGTACTTTTAGCTGAGTATAGGATTCCAAGGGGGTGGATTAGTACCTATAAACGAATCGCAGTTCATTTGGGTAAGCCAAAGGGAGCTCGCGTAGTTGGAAATGCTCTAGCCAGAAATCCCTTCCCTATCATTATTCCTTGTCATAGAGCAATTAAAACAAATGGTGAATTGGGGGGATTCCAAGGCGGTATAGAAATGAAACGCACACTTTTAGAGTTGGAAGGTATAGAGATTTCAGATAAAGGAAAAGTTAATACTGATAGAATTTATTATTAATTTTCTATAATATTTTTGAAGTAAATATTGGACTACTGTAACATTATGTAGTATAAATCAGTATTTCTATCATAAAATAATAACATTATTCACTCTAAAGTGATATGAATTGGAAAATTTAGATTCTAAAAATAATGAAGAAAAATTAAGTATTTGGCAATATAAGTGTAAGATTTATGGAGTATATAAAATCCTTAGCACTAAATATAAGAATCATAACCTAAAGTCAACAGAATCAGCTTAATTCTTATATATTTCTCATTTAATCACTAAATAAATTTACTTCTTACTCTTTTTCTAATAAATTACTTACTCAAAAATTCTAAATTTTTTTCAATAAACATAATTAATTATTAAAATTTTAACCATTATTAAGAAAAAAAATAAAGAAGGAATGAAAAAAATGGGAGCAAAAAAAAGTAAACAAGAATATCAAGAGGCGGGGCAAGAGATATATGAAAAGTTACATCTAGCTACCTATCCTGTTGCTATAAAATATTACAAGGACCAAAGTGAAATCCCTAGAAATGTTACCCGCCCGTCCACTATGAATAAGAAGATGAGTATTTGTCAAACATTTACCATGGCTAGAAAATTTAATCAAAGTTATGCAATTTCAGCAAAGGATAATTTTTGTACTCCAGCATCAGTTGGGCATGGATGGGTACCAATAACAAAAGAAGAATTTGTTGAGAGTCAAGTAAGACAGGGATGGCACAAGGATGAAGCGGCTGAAAAACGCCGAGCTGAGACAATTTATATGAAAAATTATCAAAATATTATTGCTTTAGGTTATCGTGGACTTATTGCTTCCCCGTTGCCAAAAACTGTAGTAATTCCAGATACAGTTCTAATTTTTGGTAATGGAGCTCAGATTACCCATATAATTCATGCTCTGAATTATGAGCACAAAAAGAAGTATGCAGTAAGATCAACATTTGAAGGTTTTGGAGAATCTTGTGGAAAAGGTGGTCTTGTGCCATTTATCACTCGGAAAGCTCAGATAGTTATACCAGGTATGGGAGATCGATCATTCGGTGGAGTTCAAGATTATGAGATCGCAATAGGCCTACCAGGAGCGTATATTTTTTATGTTTTGAAGAATTTATTTAAAACTGGTGGAAAGCAAGGTCTTGGTTTTCCTGTCCGAGCAATGATTCCTATGAATTTAACTGAGAACCTTACACCGGGATTTAAATATATGAGAGAAGTTATTGATAAAAAACTAAACGAAATGGAGAAAGAATGAAGTAAAATCTACTTATGTTGATCTATTATCTCTTGAAGGGTAATTTCAGGATGATGATATCTCTGAGTTTTTAAAGTATCAGCACCAAATTGAATAGATTTTTCTGGGCAGAAATTGATGCATGCTAAGCATTGTTGGCACTTATGTTGCCATTGTGGTTTACCCTCTACTAACATAATATTATTCACAGGACACACGCTTTCACATATACCACAGCTGGTGCAATTTTCATCAGCATAGAATGCTTTATCACTTTGATGTACTTCTTCCCGAAAAGTGCTATTAATTCTCTCACTCCTGCTTACATCTTTTTCAAAAACATCTTGTGCGAGATTTTTCTTTTTACTCTTTATAATTTCTGCTATTAGTTCAACTTGTTTGGATGCTTTTTCGAAAAACTCTTTTTGGCGTCTTTCTGAGGTAATATCATAGCCAATAATATAATTATTAGGCATTGTTACAAAAAATCCTGCGCTGAGTGCTTTTGCTTTCGCTTCTAATATCTTATTTAACTGTTGTAGCGGATTTTCATTAATATCTCCGACACTTGTGATAACTGTAAATATATAATTGGATTTACTAAGATCTAGTTTTTTTATAAAGTCATAGACTATTTTTGGCAATCCAGAATAATATAATGGAAAAATAAAACCAACTTTTTCACTGCTGGAATTAAGGTTTTCAATTTGCCAAATTTTTGCAATAGGAATCAGTTCACAATCTCTCAATTTTTCAGTAAGAGCTTTCGCAATTTTTAATGAATTACCTGTTCCAGTAAAGAAATAAATTGTAGTTTCCATCTCCATAATTACATCCTAATTATTGAAT
>JBHLKA010000024.1:0-23891 GCA_048887145.1 Candidatus Hodarchaeota archaeon | reverse complement strand
TTTTTAATGAATTACCTGTTCCAGTAAAGAAATAAATTGTAGTTTCCATCTCCATAATTACATCCTAATTATTGAATATTTTGAGGTGTGTAAAATAATGAAATTTCCCTATTTATAGTTTAAACTATTAAACTTCAATGGAAGTTAATCGTTAGATACTAAAAAACGGAAATTTAAATTAAAGAAATACACTGAGAGAAGTCATTGTTCAATTTCAACAGTCTCTCCCCTTAATTCAAAAATCCATCTTAATTTACATTTATGAGAACAAAAAAATCGTTTTGTTGGTTCCTGACATATGTTTATATGCCGATACTTCTTATTCCACGTATTTCTCATAATGGTTTTACCACAAAACTCGCATTCAGGCATTATTTCTTTTCTCTTTTTAATCATACTTTTTAAATACTTTTTTCATATAAGGCAATTTGGGCAATAATAATATTTTGTTCGTAGATTAATGATCCATATAATAATAATATGTTAATATTAATAGCTTTTTATTTAATATAAATGGAAAATAGAATAAAGCAAAAAAAAATAAGAGATAATATAATGCTACCATCGCCCGGAACTCCACTTTACAACCTTAATCATGAAAATGAGACTATTAGGAAAAAAACACTTAAAAAATGGAAAAGGTTGAATAAAATTTTAATAATTCCTCTCTATCGAATTTTTCTTTTACCTTTGTTCGGTTTCGGAAGAATTTTTCTAATACTATATACAAAAGGGAGAACTACTGGAAAGAAGAGAAGAACTCCCTTAGAATATCACCGGATTGATGGTACTATTACTGTTATCTCTGGAAGAGGGGAAGAAGCTGGTTGGGTTAAAAATCTACGTGTTAATCCTGATGCTGTTTTAATAAGGTATGGCTTTCATCGCTTTAAACCAGAGATAGAATTTGTAGTAGATAATGAGCATAAACTTCAAATCCTTAAATGGTATGTTAAGAAGCATGGGCGGTCCGCGAAAATGTTATTTGGGTGGAACCCAAAAGTACACAATCCAGAAACTGCTGATTTTTCAAAACTGTTAAGTCTAATTATAATAATCCGATTTCACAAAAGTATAAGTTCCCCTACTTCTTGAGGATTATCTTCATCCAACCATCAACCAATACCATTTGGAAATTCTTTTTAAATTTTGTGTGCTCAAGAAGATTCTTAATTTTGGTATTGTATTCCCCCCAGTTAAAACCATGTAACTTTTGGATTTGAGTGAGAATAGGATATTTAAATCCACCATATTTTCGCTTAAGTTTAATCACTTCATCATGAGGGGGATTAGAACATCCATCATATATCCATGCTTCTCCATTAGCTTTTAAAACTCGGTAAACCTCATTGAATATTTTAATAGGGTGCTTCCAATGGTGAAATGAACCCGTACTTATGATAAAATCAATCAAATCATTTTCAAAAGGAAGCTCGGCAGCATTTGCTAACTTAAATTGTACATTTTTAAAAGGTTTTGCTTGACCAGATGCAATCTCTACCATTTTTCTGCTTAAATCAATCCCATAAATATTAAGCTGTGGTGCTCTTTTTCCTATTTCTATTGATAAATACCCTGTACCTGAACCAATATCTATTAAAATTCCTTCTTTTATCCTATGAACAACATTCTGTGCAATTTCCAATTCCGCTTTACTTAGTATTTTTTTCACTATAGCATTATAAAGAATAGCGCCCAGTGTTGGAATTGCTTCTAACTTTACTTGCGCTTCTCTAATAAATTTTACAAAAAAAATTGTTGATCAAATCCCTAATATTTTGTTTTAAGTCTAAATTCCATCATTAAATTATCCTGGTGAATAATGTTTTCCTAAACTCCATTTTTTCTCCAATATAAGAATCTTATTCTTAAGCATTATGATATCGACTCTAGTTTTGAATAATTCTTAGTTATTATATAACTCCCTAAATTAAAATTTTTAAGGATAAGTATTAAATACCAAACCAATTCATTATTATTCCATCAAATAATTTATAACATTGAAAATGATCTAAATGTCAAAAAAAACGGTCTTGTATAGTTTAACTATCTTATTTATTATTGGGATAACTATTACCAACATATCTGTAAAAGCACATAGCCCAACAGATATGAGTTTGATTTATTCCTCATCCTCAGACGAACTACAAGTTACAATTACTCATAACGTTGGTGATCCTAATACTCATTATATACAAACAATAACCATACGAGTTAATGGCAGTATTGATAGTATTCACCCCTATACTAGTCAACCAACATCAAGCACATTTGTCCGTGTATACAATGTTACTGCTAATATAGGAGCTACAATACAAGTAACTGCAGAATGTAATCAAGGAGGAGAGATAACAAGAAACATAACTGTGACTGGGCAAAATGGACAAACTGAAGAAGAACCAATACGTGGATACTTCGGAATTTTACTTATTATAGGAATTTCGACATTTTTAATTACATTATTATTATATAAAAGAAAAAGAGGCGAACTAAAAATATGTCAATAGTCGATCTATTCCAATTCCCACATTTTATCTTAATTTTAATAGGAATTTGTTTGATATCTATTTCGCTCATAATGGTAGCTTTTCATAAACCTAAGAAATGGTTCCCACTACATACAATTCTCGCTGCCACAGGAATTTTACTAATAATAATCGGTATTGTTATGTTAGGTGGACTTACTTTAGTAATTCTTCATGGGATTTTAGGTCTGATTTCTATTATTATCCTAGTATATTCTATCATTGCGGGTTTCGTTGCTTACAAATTGAAAAACAAAAGTATACGATCAGCACACATTTGGGTGGGTCGAATAATATATATAGTTGCGTTAGTTGCACTAATAGTTGGAATAATAACCTTTATCTAATCTTTTTTATAATTTTTTTTAATTAACTTTAAACTTTTTTCTGGTAAAATAGCAGGATAACTGTTATCAGTTTTATTTATTTTTACGTATATCTTTAATTTCTAATAATCTGAAATCGTTATCAAGAATAAATTTATCCTTGTAATGTTCAGTATACAACTCATCCATTTCTGGAGTATGTAAGAATTCTGTTTCCGTGTATACGTCATATTTACAAATTACTTCATAAATTAATTTCCCTTGATCCTTTCCTTTCTTCAGTTTACCTATTTTAAACTTACTTAAAGATCTGTTATATAAATGATCACTCCCTTTTCTTTCATGCTCTCCTAAATTACGTAATTTATAAATCTCTTCTTTTATAATCTCTTCCAATTTCTCACGGTTTTCCATAATAATTTTAGAATATCTAGTTGCTTTCTAATTTGCGATCAATAAAATTTTTTATATCGATTTTTAAATTGCACATTTTTACCCTTCTTATTATTTCTCCAAAGCGGACCGAGCCTTTTCTAAGTCATCAACTCCGAGAACTACTCTGTTATTCTCAGCAAAATAGATTAGGTCAATATTTACGCCAGCATCTCCTATTTTGCGAGCCATCTTTCCCCCTGTGCCCGGTTTTCCCACACTTTGACCGAGATCCACAACCAGTACTTCACGAATAGCACGTACTTCAAAACCCGCTTCTTCGAGTGCCCAGCGGGTTGTGGTTTCATCTTCAACCAAAATATGAACGAAAGCCTCATTTTTTAGGGGAAATCCACATAACCCTTCTATATTAATACCCATTTTACCTAAAGCCTCCCCCATATCGGCTAACATACCTGGTTCATTTTTCAAAACAACTGTTAGATCTTTCATTCTTTCATTCCTCCAATTTGAATTAACTTTTTCTTTATTTTATTTAATAAATTAATATAAGTTTCATTATCACGAGATTTCTTTGCAATATTTAATTATGTCGTGCCCCTATTTAAGCTTTCTTTTCAAATTTTTCGTTTATAAGCGAAGATAAGTTGACTTTCACTAATGAATTCAAAAAGGTTTATAAATCCAAGGCTAAATCCAAGATCACCTTGTTTCTATTAATCATATTTGAATAAAATTTTCTATTTTATAAAGAAAACATATATTTATACAATTCCCGAATCAACATTATTATTTAATTAAAAATTAACTCGTCTAAAAGTGATTAGTTTGAAAAAAAAGTTGATCAGTATATTCCTAATAACAATTATCATTGTTATTGGAGTTGGAATTGTTATTTTCTTAAATTTTCAACCATTAGGAAACTACGAATACAGCATTCAAAACGCTTTTCCAAATTTAATATTTAATAAACCCGTTGGGATATATGACCCAGGAGATAATACAAACCGCCTATTCGTTGTTGAACAAGATGGCAAAATCAAAGTATTTGAAAATGATGCGAATACCAGTGATTATCAAGTTTTCCTTGACTTAAGTGTTGACGTTACCACAGGAGGAGAACAAGGTTTATTAGGCTTAGCTTTCCATCCTGATTATGATATGAATGGTTATTTCTATGTCTATTATATTGAATCAGGAACTGGGGACTCCGTAATTTCACGTTTTAAAGTTAGTTCAACAGACCCAAATCATGCAAATAAATCAAGTAAAGCCTTAATATTAAAAATAGGGCAACCATATCCAAACCATAACGGTGGTCAAATACATTTTGGACCTGATGGTTATTTATATATAGCTTTAGGAGATGGTGGTGGAAGTGGAGATCCCTCAGGACATGGGCAAAATCGGCACACAGTATTGGGTTCAATACTCAGAATTGATATAAATTCAACCTTTCCATACGAAATCCCCAATGACAATCCATTTTTTGGGAATATGCATGGTTGGGCAGAAGAGATTTTCGCATTTGGATTTCGAAATCCATGGCGTTTCAGTTTTGATCCTATTACGGGATTACTCTGGGCTGGTGATGTTGGTCAATCTTCAAGGGAAGAGATTGATATTGTTGCGAAAGGTAAAAATTACGGCTGGAATACCAAAGAAGGTAGCCACCATTTTAATCCAGGAACAAATGTAACTGGACTAGAAGATCCAATTTATGAATATAACCATACTCTCGGCATTTCCATTACGGGGGGACATGTCTATAGGGGAACAACTATAACAGAATTAATTGGAAAATATATTTATGCAGATTTTGGCTCAGGAAGAATCTGGGCATTAGAATATTCTGGAGGAGTTGTCGTAAACAATAGGGAACTTATCGATACTGATTTAAATATCCCCTCTTTCGGAATAGATGCTAATAATGAATTATATATCTGTGCATTTGACGGAAATATTTATAAGCTAATACAACTTTAAATTTTTTTTTAATTTAATAAAATAAAAAAAATAGAGAAAATATTTATTTTGCTAATTTAATCCCGAATTCTCGGCATTTTGGTAGATCTTCTTCCAGTATTGGGCCTTTCATACCAGTAACTTTTATTGACAAGCCAGGACTAGCTTTATTTAAATCTGGCATGGTCTCACTGATTTGCTTTTCCATTTTTTTTGATGCTTTCTCAAAATCCTTCCCTAAATATGTATCAAATACAGCAAAAGAATTTCCTTTTAAGGGAGCTCCTGCAAGTTTTTTGATAAATTTCTTTACTATTTTTGTATGGCTTCCCATATGATTTGGAGAGCCAATTAAAAGTAAATCATAGGTTTCATCTTTATTTGTATCAATATCATCTATATGATTAATCACAGTTTCATTGCCCGCAATAGTATTAATTCCATCAGCAATTAATTCGGCTACCTTTTTAGTGTTTCCATATTTAGTATCATAAGTAACAAGAACTTTCATTTTAAAATACACTTTCGATGGTTGTAAATAATATTATTAAAAGATCATTTTTATTAATTTCCTAATTTATATCCTAATATTCCTCACTTAACAATATTTTTCTTTAAACCTTCTGAGATACCTAACAAAAAAATTTGAATTATGATAAAGAATTTAACATTTTACAATATATAATTAATTATATGCCTATCACACCATATCATTTTGGACCTGGTTTATTGATTGGATTACTATTTCTTAGCTTTATTGATTTCCCCACATTTCTTATTGCCAGCGTAATGTTGGATATTGAACCTCTTCTTGTTTTAGTTTTTAACTTAGATTATCCCCTCCATGGTTTTTTCCATAGCTTTTTAGGAGGTACGATAATTGCTCTTATTCTAACAGTGATAATGGTTAAAATTCGAAAAATTTTTACTCCTATTATGTCATTCTTCAAAATTGAACAAAATATTTCTTTTAAGAAAATCTTATTAGCTTCTCTTTTCGGAATTTATATTCATATTTTACTAGATTCTCCAATTTATACGGACATTCAACCTTTTTTTCCGCTTGACTTTAATCCTTTCTATAGAAATACTGATTTACCTGGCTCATTAGAAATGATGATATGTGTATGGTGTTTTATAGCAGGATTTATCATCTATATAATAAGATTGATAATATTCATGATAAAGCATCCAAGAAAAAATCGTGCCGCTAATAATGATAATAACAAGTTAAAAACTAAGTTTTTATCCTTTGATTTTCTATAGGATTTTTTAAGGAACATTTAAATATAGAATCTTTCTTTAATAACTGATTTGACTGCAATTAAGATTCATAATAAGTTGGAGCGATTAATTGACTCATTGATTATTACAGAAAATCAAAAAATCTATCTTCGAAACAAAGCTAATGATCTGTATAATGAGTTAAAATTCCTGTCCCAAAATCGGACATCTTTCTGGTCTACTTTTTACTCATCAATAAACGGTCATCAATACACATTAGAGCGATTTTTGTACAGAGGATCTTTCGGTAGGGGTATTTTTATTAAAAACAGATTTGATATTGATATATATATTGTGTATAAAGTTTACCCTTATGGCCAAAATAATTTAACTGGAAGACAACTTTTCAACATACTTTATTCTAATCTTAAGGCTTATCAATCTAATTATAGAGAAAATATGAAAATATTAAAAAATCCCCCTTATGGACATGTTATTCCTATTAGAATGGATTATCAAGGTATTTCAATTCTTTTTGATTGTATTCCAGCGATTGAATTAACTAATGGATATCTTATTATTCCTGATGGAATAGGAGGAACTAAAAAATTAAACCTGAAATTGGAAGAACAAGCTATTTCTAAATTAAATAAGAAGCAAAATGGAAAAATAACAAAACTTATTATCCTTATTAAATACTGGAATTTCAATTGGGGAAAATCATTAAAGGGATATCTAATTGAACAACTTGTTGAGTCTATATTTGACAAAATTAAGGTTTATAGCTGGGATCGCGCTGTAAAGACTTTTTTCAATCGAGCAGTTTATTTCATGAATAAGTTTATGCCTCTACCTGATGGAGTATACAACCAATTTTCTATATTAAATGAATTTTCAAGTAATGAATTAAATAATTTTCTTGATGTGTTTAGAGAAGCAGAAATTTATGCCCAAAAAGGTAAATGGGAAAAATTATTTAGTGATTTATAGTTTTTAATCGGAAAAGTACTCCTTAAGAAAATCAAATACAGCGAACAGTTAACATCTCCATAAATGCTTCAAGTCTAGTGAGTATTTGCCCGTGAGAGTAATTTCTTTCATCGACACAATCAACATCCAGATGAATTAGTGGAACTCCAACTTTTTGAAGCGCTTCTTTAAATAACACTCTTGCCCCTCCAGACTGCCGACACCCCCAATGTGCAGGATTTATTGCGCCATTTACTTTATATTCTTTTGCCAATTGCGTGAGTACTTTAAGTCGACGCTCTACTGGACCAACCAATGGATGTGTCATCATACGATAGGCAAGACTTCTTAAAGGATCACTTTCATCCAATTCTTCCCACCAAATGTGATTTAATTCATCAATTACAACATTAGCGCTAAATTTTTCTTCTAGAGCAGGGATAAGGTCTGTTTTAAATTGTATTCTATTCTGTATCCAAAGTAAACGATATTTTTCTTCTGATAAGCCAAATAATTTATTATCAATTCTATATTGAAATTCATCTCGATAAATTTTTGCAACTTCAACACCCTCTTTCGTACCTAGAAGCAGAATATACATAATAAAATTTTTTAAATCGTTTGAAGTAGAAGGACTAGGAACATTTTTGCAAAGTTCATTTACCTCTATTAAATATTCTCTTGCCTGATTGTTGTATTTTATTGATTGTTTAAGCTTGTAATAATCTAGTTTACGTTCAGTATTTTCTTCAATGTAATCAATCATTTCTTGGTACTGTTCAACTAAATAATTGATAGATTTTGATGTGACTTCAATGGGAATATTTAGTATAAAAACTTCTTTATTGAATATCTCTCCAATACGTTTTAACGCTTTAACGCCCCCATTGCATGGAATACTTGCTGCTATTAGTACATCTGGTTCAGGAATTAACCCATCCATAGCTGCCCCTATAATAGTGCGATGGTATGAGCAACTGTCAGTTGAATAGCCCTTGCTCTCAGCTAGTTCAAAGTATTTTCTCGATAAGCCTGCTCCAGAGAGCATTGCTCCAAAAAATTCCACAAACATCCCTGAGACGTTCATAGAATTTAAAATTTCGTATGGAACAAATACGGTTGTCCATCCATTAGACCATTTCTCATCAAAAATACGTGTTCCAAGGCGAGCTATTTCATAAACAAATTTTCTACGGGGTGTTAATTTTAACTCCAACTTGTGTTTAAGAGCATCTTCAAGTTGGAAAAAATATTGTTTCAATGAAGTATAATCAACCACTTTTTAATCATCTCATTTGACTTTTTATAATTTCTAAAAATGCTTCAATTCGCGTCTTTAATTGATTAAGACTTCCTAAAGATCCATCACTCTCTAAAAATAAGACATTTAAGTCCTTTTCAACCAAGAGTTCTTTCAATCTCGGCACATCATACAAGTATGTATCACAAAATTTCAAGGAATGATGGATTATTCCGTTAGCATTATACTTTTTGGATATATTTATAATATTTTTTGCCCGGTCCTCAATTTTCATCATACGGGCACATGGAACTCTATTAAGATATGCTTCGCCCAAAGCATTTAATAAATCATTTGATTTATTTATTTTAATATCAAAAAACTTGCTACCTGTACATAAATCTTCATAAACAACATTAAAGCCACACTCTTCGATAAATGAAATAAAGTTGACATCATGAATAGGACTCCCAGATAATATTAATCTTGGTTTTGTAATTATATTAGATCTAGTTGAATTTTTCTCAGAAGTTATTAACTTTTCCTTTATTCGCTCATTCCAAATTTTTGGGTCAGATTTAAAAAACTCTGAAGTAATTTCTATAATTTCACTTCCAGTTATTTGGGGAGGATTCTTAAATCTTAAGGAATTTATACTATGAAATAGAGAACGAGATTCTATGAATACATCGATTGAGTTCTCAAGTATCTCTTCATGAATAACATTTGAAGTATATTTCTCTAACACAACTTTAAGTTTTTCAAATTCTATCCTAATATATTCCAACCCTAATGATGAATAGCCCATTGGTATATCTAAAATATATATAAATTTTGTAGGAACATACTCTTTCCAAACGTCATGAAGTCGTCTCATTGCATCGCAAGAATTCACAAATGTGACTCCTTCAAGAAAGTTATAACCACCTTCTATAGCAATATCAATAGTTGACTTCACAAATTGACAGTAATTAGGGTGTATGTATGAATCTGCGTTTTTTACGGAATTTGAATGACCAATTATACGGTATGGTTGGAAATCCGCTGCGTAAATCAATTCTAATGGAGTGTACGTACATACCCATCCCATCATTGGTTTTTTAGAAGATTTAATTCCCTTAAACACCATTCAATTAAGTGATTTCTATGTCAATCAATATTTTCCTAAATCATTGTAACAATAATAATGTACTCAATAGCTTTCAATTTTAAACAAAAATGTAAACTCTATTAATCAGGTTTTCTGGTGAGTCTTTTGATTTTAAATTCAAAAAACTGACAATTTAGATTAATTTATGCAGAAATAACTATATGAATAATAATGATTATACTAATTATAGCAAAGATAAATAATAATTACAATAAAATATATAATTATAATCATGATTCCAAAATCTATATTTGAGGAATTTAAAGATAAACAAATTAGAATTTATGTGAAAAATCTACCAGAACCACATTGCGTTCATTCAGGGAAAATTAAAACAGTTACGGAACATATTATAATTTTACATGACGTAGAACATGATACCCTTATTTATCTTCCAATAGATGAAATAAGTTTAATAAAAACAACCTAAAAACATTAACGGATGTTTATTTAACCCTCTTTTCTGAAAGAGATAAAGTTGGATTTAAGAATTCATTTTGACACATAGGACACGAATTATATTTCATTAACCAAGAAACTACACATGAATAATGAAATTTACTACCGCAGAAAGAACATTGTATACTATAATTTCTTCCATACCAGATGTATTTATGACAAACTGTGCATTGTACCCTACCTTGTAAATTTCTCTTAACTTTTTTTAGTGCTTTCCCACAATAACGACAGAAATTGGTTTCATATTTATTAGATTGTGGTAACTTTTTACCGCAATAGGGACAATAATTAATATTAGCTCCAGTCACTATACTTTCACGCTAAATGTAATTCATATTTAAAGAATACAATAATAATTGAAGAGAAATAATAGTTAAAAATGATTTTTAGTCCAGTTTTTGATAGAGTTATACATAATTTTTAATATTTTTTTAAGATTCCTAGAATTACTTGAATAATATATATTTAAGGGATAATTTTATGACAATTTTATTAAATCCAAAAAAGCATGACCGCTATTATCCTGATGAGAAGTCTAAGGATATCATGCTTAAAACTATTGAATTTTTTGAAAAGAAGGGGAAAGCGAAAATTAAAGAAGATGATCATAAAAGAGTTTGGTATTCTGATTTTATTGAGTTTCAGAAAAATAATAAAATTTTCGCACAATTTTTAACACCTGCTCCATATGGTGAAGATGGTAATTATCGCTGGGATACTTGGCGAATTTGCGAATTTAACGAAATTCTTGCATTTTATGGTCTTTCTTATTGGTATACATGGCAAGTTACCATTTTAGGGCTTGGTCCTATCTGGATGAGCAAGAATGAGATGGCCAAAAGGAAGGCTGCTCGCTTACTCCGGGAAGGGGCAATTTTTGCATTTGGACTTTCAGAACAAGCTCATGGTGCTGATATCTATGGAACTGAGATGGCACTTACACCTCAAGAAGATGGAACTTATAGAGCTAATGGAGAGAAGTATTACATAGGAAACGGAAATGAGGCAGAGATGGTTTCAAATTTTGGAAAACTTGCTGATAAGGATGGAAATATTCCTCCGTATGATATGAAAAACAAGGAACAATATGTCTTCTTTGTTGCTAATTATAAACACAAAAATTATGAATTGATAAAAAATATCTGCGACAGTCAAAATTATGTGGCAAATTTTGCTCTTCATAATTATCTTATGACTGAAGAGGATATTCTTTCTAAAGGAGAGGATGCTTGGAATGCTGCGCTTAATACTGTAAATGTGGGAAAATATAATCTCGGATGGGCGTCAATTGGGATCTGTACGCATGCATTTTATGAAGCAATTCATCATGCAGCATATCGTAGACTTTATAATATGTACGTTACCGATTTTCAGCATGTTAAGCAAAATTTTGTAGATGCTTATACACGTTTGGTCGCTATGAAATTATTTGGATTAAGAACAGCCGATTACATGCGCATAGCTTCAAATAAAGATCGACGCTACTTGCTCTATGCCCCCGTTATGAAAATGAAAACAACAACTCAAGGTGAGGAAGTGATCAATCTTTTATGGGACGTTATTGCAGCAAAAGGCTTTGAAAAAGATATGTATTTTGAAGGTGCTGTAAGAGATATACGGGCTTTACCAAAACTAGAGGGCACGGTTCATGTTAATATCGCCTTAATTTTGAAGTTCATGCTTAATTTCTTCATGAATCATAAGAGATATGAGGATGTTCCAAGACAAGATCAAGTTAAAAATGATGAATTTCTATTCAATCAGGGTCCAACTCGAGGATTAGGAAGTGTTCGCCTTCATGATTGGAAACCCGCATTTGAGAGATATAATTTGCCCAATATTGAAATCTTCTTGGAACAAATTGAAATATTCCACCTTCTTGGAACAAAAGCTACTCCAAATCTCGAACAACAAAAAGATTTAGATTTTATGTTGTCTGGAATTGGCGAAATCTTTGCCCTGATTGTTTATGCTCATCTAATCATTGAAAATGCGCCAATCTACAACATTGATGACGATACTTTAGATCAAATTTTTGATTTTCTAGTAAGAGATTTTTCTAAATATGCATTGAACCTTTATCATAAACCTTGTACTACTCCTGATCAGATGGAATGGTGCTTAAAAATGATCAAAAGACCTAATGTAGATGAAGGAAGATTTAACAGAGTCTGGAAAGTAGTACACTCCTTGAAAGATGCCTATCAAATGAATGAATAATTATGTAATTTAATTTTAAAATTTTTCTTTTATAAGAGAAGATAACACTAATATACCTCTATACTTCACTCTCTAATAAATGCCTAGCTAACTTTTTTATGATTGGTACATGACCTTCAGAAAATATAACATCATTTATCATAATTATTGGTGGAGTTAATTCACCGTATTTTTTTAAATTCTCTTGAGAGTTTAAATCGCTATAGAAAACCTCAACTTTATCTTTAAGCCCTGGGATAGTTTCCATCATTTTATCAATAACATTCACTGTCTTACAACATTTAGCGCAAAAATTTTCTTCTTCAATAATCAGAATTTCAACTTTAGTTTTTGTTTTCATTTGACAGGCGCTTAAATAAATTTATCTTATGAGTAGTATAACTTTTTTCAGATTTTTAACTTTTTGATTATAAAAATTAGCAACCCCTAATTCATAAGCCAGGCTTATTCTTCCTTATCTTCTTTAAAAATTGGGACAATAGAAGCAATATTAAGGGTCTTTCTTTGGCATCACAACATGAGGGGTCATTATTTCCCCCACAGTAGCCGAGTTTTCATTAATCTCATCCATGATTAAAAATAATCACTTTCTATTATTAAATATACCTTGTTCAAGGCATTATAATCAGAACAGGTCATTTTAAATTTGGATTAAATTTGCATAAAAATGTAAAGAATAAATATTTGAATATGATCCTTTTTATCACCTCTGAAATCTAATAAAATTAAATGATTAAAAATAAGTGAGTAATTTGGTATTAATAGTAACTCAACATTGGTGGCCTCATGGGCAATCAGAAAAAGTTGGCAAGGTATATCTTGATGTAATGAAAAAATTTCCTGATGATAAATCTATTTCTAAACCTATTCTACCCTCAGCAATATGGGCCGTTAAAGATGGTATGTTTAGCACTACAGTTAGCGCTATTCAGCCAGGAAAAACCAAGGAGTCTATGGACCTCGCAATGAAACGTTTATTAATGATGGCAGAATCTATCGATGGATTTAAATATGAGGTTCATATTGCTTATGATCTCGTGGAAGGGATGCCACTTGTGGGATTAACAGCCCCAGAATAAAACTAGTCTAACAAAAACGAATAATATAATTATATAATAAATTCTTTTTTTTAATATCTCCTACTATAACTGAATTTTTATTATTTTCTTCCATCAGAAGGATTAATCACAATAAATTATTAAACTTAATCCTAGCTTGTAATATTTTGAAAAATAAGTTAAAAAAATAATAAAATAGAGTTTCAAGTTTTATTTAATTCATCATTAATTCCAGCAATTTTTTTTACCATATCTTTTCTGGATTCTATATCATATTGAGTCGTGATTGCAATATTCTCCATAATGGGGGACCCACCACCATGATAACTTCCAAAAAGATGGACTCCTCCCGTTGCAGAACAAAACACATCACCAACATACCGCCAGAATTGTGCGGCATTTTCAGGAGAAATATGAGGGTTTCTAGTAATGTATTTATTAAGATGATCCTTAAGTTCGGGATTGATAAAATCTTTTTCATGAGGGAAAGTTGCCGGAATACCACCTGAAAGATCAGTTATGATCTCAGCTTCACGAAACACATTCTCTCCTGATAAACATCTTCCAACATTACAATAAATAGAATTTGGGATATAACTTCCTGGTCCATAAGGAATAAAGCCCACGCCAGGCATATATACTTCAGGTTTACCTAAATCTGAAGCCGCGTATCCTGCAGCATACCCAAGTTCTGCAACCATAATTAATTCAGCCAACTTACTCCTAACATGAGGCGCTTTATGAATATTATTGTATTCTGCTGCTAAAGCAGCAGTGCCTACTACTAAATCTCCAATAGCAGGTTTGCATCCTGAATAACTGTGACGATGAAATAGAGCAAACAGTAAGGCAAGAGTACCAGCATGTTGATATTCACCACACAAGAAAACCCTTTCCCATGGAACAAATACATCATCGAAAATTACATATGAGTCCGTAGCCCCGGGCATGAAACCACGTTTAAAATGATCCCTTTTGCGAAAATTATGGATGGTTACCACTTGCTTAACCCCTTCATAATCTGCAGGTAATGCAAATGCAACTGCATAGTCCTTATCTTCTGGTCTTAGTGCTCTTGTAGGGACAACTAAAATTTCATCAGAAACAGAAGCTTCTGAAATGTGAACTTTACAGCCACGAACTATAATTCCGTTTTCTTTTTTCTCTAGAACATGAACATACATATCTGGATCTTCCTGATCAGCAGGTCTTTTTATTCGATTTCCTTTTACATCAGTTTGAGCACAAGCAGCAATTAAGTCCTCCTTTTGAAACCGTTCCAACCATTTTTTGAAGTTTTCATGATAATTAGTTTTTCCATCATTTGATTTATCCGCTTCATAGCTAACATTGTATACTGCATTAGTTGCATCACATCCCATGCAACGCTGAATGCATCCTCCAACTCTCTGACAGATCTTTCGCGTCATATCCTGCTTTTTATGAAGATCATCTGTATTTTGATGTATATGTGTAAAGCGATTAATTGTTTCACCTGTAAGATGAGATTTCGCAAGCAGTAAATTAGCATATTCTGGGTCTTCAACCAATTCAAATGTGGTTCCAATAGTATTAATACAAGGTATCTGCCGTTCATCTAGGCGATCAATCCTCTCACCATCATAAAAAATATTTTTTTTCATTTTGCTTAAATCTTGCATAAATTCTTCTTTTGTTCTCATTTTGAATACCTTTATTTAAGTATTTGAATTGTGTTTTCCATTTTTTTGATAATTATCTCTTAAAATTTAATAAAAGAAAATAATAAACTGAAAATGGTCAATATCTCCTTGTGATTTCAAATTATTTAAAAGTTAAATTTTAAAAAAAAAATAAAACTACTTATATTTCCAAATTAGAAATGGTTTAATTAGAAAAAGAATAAAATTAATTTATATAATTTAACTTTTATTAATTTTACTTAACTTTAGAGGAAATGTTATGAGAAATTTTAATTACTTTCAACCTACTCGCATTAGATTTGGATGGAGCCGTGTAAATGAAATAGGTAATGTTGTTGCGAGAATTGGAAAGAAATGTTTAATGGTTTCGGTAAAACCTTTTCCTGCTATGCAAAATTTATTTGAAAAAGTAAAAAAATTATGTACCGATACGGGAATTGAGGTGATACATTATGATGAAGTTAATCCTAATCCCACAAATAAGTGTGTAAACATTGGCTCCGAAATAGCCGCCAATAATAAAGTAGATGTGATATTGGGAGTAGGGGGTGGATCTACTATTGATACAGCAAAAGCTATTGCTGTTGGAGCTACACATAAAGGTGATGTTTGGGAATACCGTTTAGGGCAAAAAAGGATTGAAAGTAATAAAGTTCTCCCAATCGTAGCTATTCCAACTACAGCGGGTACAGGTTCCGAAGTTACAAATATGGCAGTTATAAAAAATCCCGATGAAAAATTTAAATCTGCACTTGCTGATAGGACTCTTAATCCGATGGTCAGTATAATTGATCCTGAACTCACCTTAACAGTTCCACCTTATATTACAGCTTCAACAGGTTTTGATGCTTTTTGCCATTCATTCGAAACATTTATAAATAAAAATGCTTCAGATTTTATCGATCTTTACGCATTGGATTCAATAAAAAAAGTTATTAAATATCTTCCCATAGCTATAAAGGATGGATCAAATAGGGAAGCACGAGAGGCACTTTCATATGCTGCGACGCTTGGTGGACTTTCAATTACCAATATAGGCACTACCCTTCCTCATGGAATAGGCATGGCTATTGGAGGCCATGTTCCAACTATAATGCACGGTGAGAGCCTTGCAATCATGTATCCTGAAATAAACCGTTGGACATGGAAATATGCAGTTTCGAAATATGCTATTATTGCTCGCCTCTTTAATCCCAATTTAAACAATAAACCTGATGAGGTGGCTGCTGAAAAAGCTTGCGATGAAATTGATTTGTTTTTGAAAAAAATTGGTTTGTGGATAAGTTTGGAAGATAAAAACGTTCCATTAAGCGAACTTAAAGCTATTGCAGATGACTCACTTAAACTCCGGAATTATTCACTTCATCCTAAAATACCCAATTTAGAAGAAGTAAATAATCTAATCAAAAAAAGTTTTAAAAGGAAAGATTAATTTTGTACTAAATATCAAATATTTCGCAGTTATGATTAATAAAATTTTAACTTGATATGATCTGCTCAATTTAGTCAAAGAAAATATTTAATAATGCTTTATTATAAAAAGCTTATAAAAATAAATAGAAAAGGTGAATAAATAAAAATGAAATGTTCTGTAATTTTTGGAGTTGAAAAACAAAAGAAGTTTGAGGAAGAGATTAATGCATGGCTGGATCAGCATCCTAATGTAAAGATACACCACGTTACAGGTGTTTATAATTATTTACTTATATTCTATGAAGAATAAATCGTGATGTTAATTTTTTTGAAATTAACGATTGTAGATCTTCTAGAACATATTTAGTATCCTTATTTTATTACATGGATTTTTAAATTTTATTTATACTAATAATCTTTTTATCCCATCCTTATCTATAATATTGTATTAAAAAAAACCATAGGGTCTTGAGTAAGTTGGAAGCGTTAATAGGTTTTATTATGATATTTATCATCAGTCTCTTTAGTTTAATAGCAGTTTTAATGATTTCACTCAAAGAGAAGACTTTAGATAAACTCTTATTTATGCTTGTGGCATTTGCAACAGGAACAATTCTTGCTACTGCATTATTTGATTTAATTCCTGAATCCATCCACCAACTTGAAGAATTAAATGCAGGAGGGGCGGGGATTATTGAAAGCCTTCTATTTGCTATTATTATTTTTGGATTTGTAACCTTTTTTATTATAGAACGTTTTATTTATTGGTTTCATGGGCATGCACATGAAAAGGATGACCAATTAGTCTGTTATGATACTTTAACAGAAGGGTTTGATAATATCGTTAATAGAGGGAAAAAGATTAAAAATTTCGCATTTCTCAATTTAATTGGTGATGGTTTACATAATATATTAGATGGTATTATTATAATGGTTGCATTCTTAAATGGACTTGGGAATGGGTTTATAGTCACTCTTGCTGTATCATTCCATGAATTACCACAGGAAATTGGAGATTTCGGAATCCTTTTATATGGAGGATTTTCAAAAAAGAAAGCTATTTTATTTAACTTTGGAAGTGGGTTGGTTGCAATACTTGGAGGGATATTAGCTTTTTTCTTGTCAGCTCAAATAGATTTTTTTAATTTCTTTTTTTTATCATTTTCAGGTGGTGGTTTTTTATACTTAGCAAGCACAGAACTCATGCCTGAACTGTTAAAAGAAAAAAATTTAAGGAGATCAATTATTCAAGCACTGATATTCTTAAGTGGAGTCATCCTTATAATGATCTTAGTCATTACTCTGCCACATGAATAATATTAAAAAAATTTCACGTTTAATTAATTATGATTGTTCAATTTAAAATGTGATACCAACTGTAATACAATTGGTAAAAATATATAATAAATTCTTTTTTTTAACTAAATCTTAATTCAATTGTTCGACATGATCAAATTAAAATCAAGATCTTCCATTAAGAGGAGATGCTTGTAATCACTTATATGTGCCTTGTTAAAGATAGCCTTTTTTAATATAGGTTTTATAACTTTTTTATTGATCTGCTTTCCTAAGATCAATGCTCCTAAAAGATGTTCGTTTTCGAAAACAAATTTCCTACATAAATCTTTTTCAAATGAAATCCAAGATAACTCATCAAAATTTTTCTTTGAGTGAGTAATTCCTACAGCAATCGCTGTAAATCCAAAAATTTTAATAGTTTGAATCGGAATCGTTCCACTATATTTTACGTTATCTCCTACCATATTTCTTGCTGCAATTTTCCCCTGTTTCTTAGCATTTCCCCATGTAGGATGAAGAATTGGCACATTATAAAGAGGGTCATAAATTTGGGCAACATCACCAGCAGCATAAATATTAGGGATATTAGTTCGCATATACGAATCCACTATAATTCCTTGTTCTACTTCAATACCACTCCTAATAAGAAAATCGATATTAGGTTTCATACCAATCGTAATAATTGCTAAATCGGCGAGAATTTCTTGGCCACTTTTTAAAACTATAGATGATAATTTTCCATTTTTACCTTTAAATTCAACAATTTCCTCCTCCAAATAAATGTGAATCCCATTTTTTGTAATCTTCTTTTCCACAATCCGAGCAACTTTTCTATCAAATCCAATAGGCCATAAATGAGAAGATTTTTCTATAATTGAAATATCTAAACCGATTTTTTTAAAATTCTGAATAGCTTTCATTGCAATAGATCCCCCTCCTATTACAACGACGTGTTCAGCATTGCAAGCTTGCTCCGCAACTTTTTTGGCATCGTCAAGATTATATAAAGTATATATTCCTTCCAGTTCAACTCCTTTCCATGGTAATATAATTGGACTCCCTCCAGAGGCTATTAAAAGATAATCGTAATGAAAACTGTCTCCACTTTTTAATATGATTTGTTGCTTTTCGGGAATAACTCTTTCAACATGATCATTTATAAACCTAATATTATTTTCATCATAAACTTTTTTTCCCTTTATAAAAAGATCATCCTCAGAACAACTTGCTGAAATAAGATTGATTATTTTACTCCGTTTATAAAACTGATAATCTTCATCAGATATTATAATAATTTCTCCTTCTATATCATGTTGTCTTATTTCTAATGCAGCTATAGCTCCTGCAGGTCCTCCACCGATAATAATATATCTAGAAATTTAATAATCCCCTTAGTAAGTTTTTATTTACTTTCAATATTAGAATACTAACCAGAACTTAAAATTAAAATCTAGGGATTAAAAAATATTAAATTCTACTAAAAAACAGTTTCATAACTAATTCAGTTTGAAGAAAATTTCTATGAAATATAAAATCTTGAAAGATGTTGCCTTTATTACTGCGTTTATAATTCTTTGGCTTCGTTAACAGCATCTTTTTTTAAAACGAGTTGAATTAAACTTTGCTTTCACTTCTTCCTTACTTGTATTATTAATATTAATTAGTTCACTACCACAATATTCACAATACTTCTGATTAAGATTAGTTAATTTACTACCACAATTTGGACAATCTATTTTAATTGACCTCTTTTCATTGAATTAATCTCTATATTCAAATTTAAAATATCCTTGTGTAATCAAAAATAGTATAAATATAATAACGTATCTGAAATATATAATAAGGAAATTAAGAAATTGATTTTAAATTATACGTGTTCTTTTTTTTTTTGGAAATAATAACGTTCAATTAATAAAAACATAAACGCATACAAACCATATATAGCAAAGGCTGTTATAAACCATATAGGAAATCCGAAAATATTTATCACAGGAGGATTTCGATAATAATAAAGTCCCATAGCTGCTGCAGTTGGATCTATAAGAAGTTGAAAAAGAATCCCATATACAGTGACTACAACGGAAATACTTATAATATCTTTCGTAGATAAATCAGTTCCTTTTGGTTTTCTGAGAGAAAATCGCGCTAGCTCAAAAATAACAACAAATACCGAAAATATCGTAATTGGATCGGTAGAGAATTCGAATTCTCCTATTTTCAATATAGAAAATGGCACATCCGTCCCCAAATCTGCCACGGAATAGGTGCCTGTGAAAATAAGGGTTAAAACCATAGATGAAAGACATAAATTAGTGATTATTGTGGCTCTAATTCCATATGTCTTAATGCAATAATAATAAACTGCTATTAAAATATAAATATTAATTACAAGGTTAATATAAAAGTAAATAATCCCAACCATATCAATCCCTCTTCCTTCGAATTAGTGTTATAATTAATGGGATAAGAGCTAACGGACCAGAAATTAGTAAAATATCAAATCTCTGAACTATGGTAAGAAAAATAAAATCCAATATCAATGTAGCAGCATAGCCCAAAATGATAAGATCAATTTTCTTCATAATTATTTTGAATTAAAAATTTTGGTTTTGTTATAATTTCATCAACCCACCCAATTTATATGATTTCTATAGCCCAATTTTTGTCTAAACACTATCCGAATCTAATTTTTGGAAAAAATTAGATATTAGATGGTTTAGGTTGAAATTATTTTATGATCTTTTTATTTCTCTTTTTTTGCAAATAAAATGTTAGAATAATCATAGTTCCTAAGACTACAAAATAATTGTATCCTGGTATAACTTCAGGTTTCAATGTTAATTGTTTATATAACATTATTTCCTTTAGATTAATGTTGCCGATGGTATCATTTATGAAAAAAGTAATTAATACTTGACCTTCAGGGAGTGTATCCCAAATAGATTGATTGATTTGAAGTAAATTTCTCCCTAAAATAGATGTAAAGAAGTATTTTGTAATAGTATTATTTATTATATACCAACTAGAGTGAATGGAATGACTGTCATAGACAGTAAAATTAAAGATAGGTGCAATTTCTCCATAAATAGATCCATTCATGGGAGTATCAATTATAATCGAGGGTGCTGTAGTATCTTTAAAGACAAGAACTTCAGCATACTTAAAACTCCCCGCAGTATTATTTACGTAGAATTTTATCGCTATAGGACCATCTTCCCAGTCCTCCCATATATTTTGATTTATTATTCCAGAAGAACCATTAAAGATGCAATTAGTGAGACCATTATCTAACGTATACCAAGAAGTATTAAAAATTGGGAAGATTATTGATAAATTGAAATTTGGAGCAGTTATACCAAAAATATCACCAGGCTCAGGTGAGTATATTATAATAACATGTGGTCCATCGTCCCAAATTGGATAATTATCCTTGCTTCCTCCTGGACCTGGAATGTTGTAAGGTGTATCGCCAATACCATTATCGTCTACATCAAAACCAGTATAATAAATCCAATAATTCCCAATTGATCCATTATCCCACTTATTATTAGAACATTCATCCCTTACATTTTGATTTAAACTTAAAAAGTTATTTTTATAAATTAAATTATCATTACTTCCCTCTCTGATGTGAATATCATCCCATCCATTATCTCTGATCAAGTTGTTCACAATGGTATTATTATCACTGGAAAATACCATAATACCAGATGTTTCATCATTAATCACTGTTGAATTAGATATATAACTAAAATGAGAATGATATAACCCTATGCCTGGTCCCACATTATTTATAACTGAATTATTTATGAAATTAACCTTATTACACGAATACAGATGTATTCCTGCTTCAGTATTCCCATCTATTATACTCCTAGTGAAACTAGTATAATTTGTATAATATAAATAAATCCCATGTCTCTGATTGTGTGAGGAAGTAATATTTTCAATTATGCTATTATTACAATAAAACAATGTTAATCCTACAGAACCATATGAAACGTTAAGGTTAGTAAAGTAAGTTCTGCTACAATTTATTAAAATAACCTGTCCTGCATTTGTAACATTATTATTGGATAAAGACTCTTGATTGCTGTAAAAGTAGATTGGTTTTCCATTGATTGAATTGTTAGAATCGATAGTATAGGTTAATAAATGTTGGAGAGAAAATTTATCAGAGTAGCCTTGAAAATATATACCACAATTTTGGAAAGAATTATTTAGGATTAGATTATTAGAACTATCAGGATATATATTCAATCCATCGTGTCGTGAATATTTGTTTGAGATTTTATTATTTTCAATTATGCTATTGTTACTATTTTCAATATAAATCTCATTATTAAAAGTATTTGAAATAATATTTATGAACTTACTTTCTGTTAAGGAAATTCCACTTTGTAAATTATCCATACCTATATTTTTAAAAATCGTGATATTCTGGGAGTTAATAAGTGCTACTCCCGACCTCGCATTATAAGAGAGATTATTATTGTTTATATTGCCGTTTTTTGTATTTACTAACTTAATTGCGGCTCTAGTACCAAATCCCTGAGGTACATTACATATAATGCAATTTTTAATTGTAAAGTAAGCATCCGAATTTTGAATAACTACAAAATCAGATGCAGTGCCTCCTGTGATTAATACATTTTGGATAATATAAGGATCATTTACTATACCACTTCCAGAGCACCAATCATTTTCTTGGGCTGTTTTCGACCAATTATAATTTGGATTTGTATCATCTATGAAAATAGAAGTGCCAGTAAGATTCCAGAGGTTACTTAGTACAGTTATCTCATAATGATTTAGGTATTCGATGTCTCCTGGCAATATGTCGGTAACATTTCCCCATATTTCAATTTGAGTATTACTTTTAATTGTAAGAGGAATAATAAAATTAATCTCAAAATCCCCTTCTGAGTCAGTAGTATCATTGAACTCGTTATATAGTTTACCATTAGCGAAAATTGATACGTTGATGTTAGGATTAGGTTCTCCGGTAATTCTATTAAAGACTTTTCCCTTTATTGGCATACTAGTTCCAGCGTAAAACTTTGTTTCATTAACCTCATAAGCATTTGTCAAATTTAATGATGCCCAAATTGCTGAAGTTTTCAGTAAATTAATTTTATCAGGAATTCTTTTTTGGTTATTTTGAGGCTCTAAATATAAATGGCACAATATAGCAGTATTACTAAAAAAAATCAGCAATATAAATATAGAGCAATAAAATTTAGACGACTTTATCAATATGGATTTCCTTTTTTTGTCTTTATACTTAATATTATTTACTAGCTAATTTTTAAATTTATGGCTAAATTTTTTGGTCAGCAAATGATTAGCTTATATAGAATAAACTATAATTAAATAAGATTACAATATTAATTGTGGTGAACCTTTTGCCAGAGTATATAGCTGAGATAAAATTCCATATTTTTCCCTATAGAAAGTTTAAAATTAGTGCTAAGGATAAAAAAGAAGCACGAAAGCTCGCAAGTGACCAAGCTGAGCAAATAATTAATTCCCTAGAATTTACTATTAAAAGCTTAAGGCAGAGACAAACATTAATAGATGATTTCTTATAAACTTCCCATTTTTTAAGTCAATAGCATTTTAGTATAAAAACTTTCTCTTAAGAGAGAGTTTTATAAGAATTAGCATTTTTGTTTTTATATCCTATGCAGTTACATGGGCTTTATAAAACATATAAAATAAAAACAAATAAAATAAAAAAGAATGGGAATTTTTAGGCATATTAAATCATGACCCAGTCAAAATCTGAGATTTTCTTGATTAAAAAAAAGAAATAAGATTAATTGCTTTATTTTATCAATGAAATTGACTCTTCGCAAAAGTCATCTTTTCCCGTTCTGAATTTTTCAAGCTCATATTGTAAATTAGGACTTAATTCTTTAACTAAACTATTCATAAATGGTATAGCACTCCTCCGACAAAATGGTTC
>JBHLKA010000023.1:0-27405 GCA_048887145.1 Candidatus Hodarchaeota archaeon | reverse complement strand
TATTTTGATTTTCTAATTGACCCCTTCTTAATGAATATAATTAACATCCTTTTCTATGTATTATTGTCTCTCTTAGCATTATTAGGCACATTCTATTATTTATATCTCCGCTATTTTAGAAAAAGCCCATGGAAGAGTTTCAATATGATTTTAAATTTCACCATAATTTTTATCGAAATCCTTTTATTTGCTCTTATAAATTGGAAGAATTTCATTTCTATGGGATTTACTTCATTTATTAATTATGTTTTAATTTTTATGATTCTGCTTCCACTAATTTTTGATTTATTTACTGCAATAAATTATGTTCTAGGAATAAATTCTGTTAAGAAAAGCTTCAAACAATTGTATTTCTCTAGTTGGATTCTAGTTTTAATGGTTTTTGCTTTTATATTTTACTTTTCTTTTAATAATTATATATTCCTAATTGCCGATTTATTATATCTATCTACTCTTTCTCAGGTTTTATTAAAATTTGGAGAAGAAATTGATCAAATTTCTCATGAAAAATTTAGGAATATTATGAAATTCAATTCGATTTTTATTCTTATAGAAATTTTTTGCTTAGTTTTTACAATTTCGTTTACTTATTTCACTTTTATCGGAATAATTAATAATATTTTAATTTCTTGCTATATTACATTGATTTTACTTACATTTTTGAGTAATGTCTTAAAGGAAAAATTATTTTCAAAATCAGCAGTAGTTTTAATTAATGAAATTTGTCTATTATATTCTACAGGTCTCACATTCTATTATCTATATCAATTTACTATTGGATCTTATTATGTTTATATTCTGCCAATCCTATTTTCCAGCCTTTTCTTCTATTTTCCTATTTATTATACTAAATCTTTAAAAAAGTATCCAGATTTAATAAAATATATCACTACCATAACTAGTATAATATTTTCTATTTCTTTAACGTTCATACCTACGATCATAAGCTTAGAATTTATAAGATTAGGAAAATATGTTGATTTGATTACGATTTTCAATTTAACTGCCTTTATTATTTATGGAATTTTACTTTTTATTATAGCTTTTTCACGTCAGCTAAAAATTAGAGCAAAAAGAATAAAATTAGTTTTAATAATACAAATATTAATCGAATTTATTTTAGCAGGCACAGCAGTATTTTATTACGTGAATATAGCTTTAAAAGGCACTCTTTTTGAGTATTCAGTTCCATTTGTAGCCACTTCAGCATTTCTTTTTATCCCTCTTATATTTTTATATAAAAAGCATTACATTGATGTTAAAATTAACAAAGTACTTCTTTTTTCCAACTTTATTTTTCTCTGGGGGAGTATAGTATCAATTCCATCCATTTTTAGTATAGAATTTATCAGATTGGGGAATTATTTGGAATTTTACTATATGATGATAATAATTATAGTATTATTTTATGGATTCTTGAAAATTTTATTTCATTTATCTAAATATCTCGAACTTAAGGATACATTTAATTATATACTATATACCTTACAAATTGTCACTTGGTTTATTATTTCTATAGCTATTTCCTTAATCATTCCTTTTAACTTTTTATTCCAACCCCTTAATTGGTTAAATAACTTAGTAGTAAGTAGTGCATTTTTATTATTTTTTGGATTGAATATTATTAATCTCCCTCAATTAGAAAATTTCAAACAGATTGTTTTTGAAAATAAAAAAAGCGAGTTGGATTTTTATAAAATTTATAAAATTTATGAATATAATAAAAATATAATATATTTTGGGTTAATTTTCTCAGTTTCCTCTTTAATATATTCATTAATTCAATCTTTAAATTTATCATACTTAATTTTTCATTCTAGCAATAGTTTATTGACAATTTCTTTTGATTTTAGTCTTTTTTTAGGTATTTCTCTAATTATATTTAATCTGAGTAATTTACTTATTAAAATCGAATTTAGGAAAACAAAAGAAATAATTGAAACTCTTCTATGGTTAGCTATAAAGTTCAATCTTCTATTAATTATATCAATATTACCTTTTCAGATATCAATTATTAACAGGATTTTTTTAATTATATCAATATTTACCGTATTAAGTCCAATAACGATTAAATTTTTTAAAAATCACATTATCATTCTAAAAGATACTTATTTAACCGTTAAAAGAATTTTAGGATTCCTATTTTTTATTTCATTATTAGGCTTTTTCCTTGATTTTCTGTGGAATATTTATATAACTGTACCATATTTTTGGAATAATTCTATGGTTTTACTTTCTCTAATAATTAGTATAACTGTAATATTTTCTAACTATTATTTCTCAGCCTTTAATAATTATGTGGAGAAAAGATCTGAGCTTAGTATTTATGGACTCTATTTTCAATCTTTTCTAATTTTTATATTATTATTATTCATTAATACAGAATTTTCTTTAGTTCTATTAGTAATCATTTTTATTGTCTTCTATCGGAAAAGGAATAGGAATATCTTCTTGCGTTCAGTCAATTATTTAGTATTAAGTTATGTGTGTTTGATAGAAGTAAATTTGTTTATAATTAATTTCGATCTACTATCCCCATTTACTTATATCCATCCTGGATTTTATGTTTGTGTTTATATTTTATCATTTATTTTTATATTATTCATATCAATTATTCTTAATTTTAGGAAGATCAATATTTTAGAAGAATATTTATTAGATTTATTAATTCCTAGTTTAATTTTTACGTTAATATTAATTTTTAGTCTTATTCCTCTCTTTTATAATATAACAGTTTCTATAGCAATTCTCCTATTGTTATTAAGTGTCTTCTTTCATCGTCAAAAAGATAACAGATACATATGGTTTATTCGTCCTTGTGCCCTACTATTTTTATTTGACCTAATAAGTATTACTTCTTATTTCGTAATATTTAGCTTACCTCTTTATTTTGAATACAATCTGATCCTAAGTGCTACATTCACTTCCAGCATAATAGGTTTTTGTTTTGCCTTGTTTTATCATGATTTACGAGGTAAACTAAAAAGAAGATCAATCTCCGTTATTCTTATATTAAGTGTAGCTACTTCTTTCACATTTTCTTATCTTTTCCTGAAAATTTCGTTATCTTTCACCTTTTCAGATATTCTTCCATGGATTATTGCAGGAAATATTGCTATTATTCTTTCATATATAGCCATTGGAATTTATCAATGGAAAATCTCGTGGGCAATTTGGAAAGCAGGCTATTGGATTTGGATATTTACTCCAATAATTAATTATTTAATAATTGCTGAAGCTTTTACTGGAATTAATATTCAAACAAATGCTCTGAATTTTTTTGGGATACCTATCTATGGCTCACATTTGATAGCTTTTGTTATTTGTTTATTGATATCCTTACCTTTCTGGTATACATGGATAAAAACTCATTTTAATTATGTTTTATTTATTGTTTGGGGATTAAGTTTATTTTTAATCTACTGGTTTAGTCAAAATGCATTTTTTGGTTATACTTTTTTAATTAATTTATCATTTGTGGGAATATCTATAATACTTTTAATGCCTATTTTATATCGGTTAAGAGTCTGGAAAATACTTTCGATTTTATGGCTAGGTTTCACCATTATTTTGACAGTTTTCATATCCTATATATTAATAGAGACTAATTTAGGAGTAGACATGATTGTATCAATGAATTTAATTATTATTGGATTTCTATTTATCATTTTCTCTTTTTTTCCAAATATAAGGGCATTAAAAAATATCGTACTGATTATAGCTTATTCCATAGCAATAATTGGTATATTTCTAACAATATTAAATTTGATTTTTTCAATTACTTACAATCTACCAGTATCAATCAATTTATCTTTCATTATAGTAGCATTCAGTCTATTTACCTCTCGAATATTGAAATTAAATCGAAATTTATTTAATTTTTTAATTTCTACAATTTTAACTATTAATTTTTCTCTTTTAACATTCTTTACTTTTAGCATAATTCCAAATTTTGAGTTTTTCGCACTATTTTTCGCAATAAGCATTTGTGGAGGGTCTCTTCTAATATTTAATCGATTTAGGATGATTTCACCTATCAAAATGATTATTCCCTTGATGATCCTTTCAATTGGAGTTGCCTTGACCTTATCTTCTTTGATATATATTTTTATACCGAATTCCTTTTTTATTGTATCTGCTACGTTTATTGCTATAATTCTATTATTTAATTACCCTGTTTTAAAACATATTCGTCATATATTATTGTGTTTAGTTCCAGTACCTTTCTGTTTAGTTATTTTACACTTTTTTTCATTAATAGTACTTTTTCAACCACTATTAAATTTAATTTTGATTGGATTGATTTTATATACTTCAATTTTTCAAATTTTCACTTATTTAAATTATGGTACGGTTAAAATAGTCAATCTTTTGTCTTTTATATTGAACTCGACCTATATTTCATTATTAATTACGATTATTAGTCCTTTTACGATTATATATCAAATTCTCGAATTTTGTATTATTTGGTCAATTTTAATAATATTTTGCATAAACTATCTTGAAAAAACAGGACAAGATCTAGTAAGAGAAAAAACTATTTCGATTTTTTTAAAAATTAGTAGCTTAATTACGATATTGCTTTATTTTGAAATTGCTCTTCTAATTTTTAAAGGATTAAATGAATTTTTATTATTAGAGATTGCTATAAGTATTTTAATATTTTTTGGTACAATATTTCTATTATCATTTCTAGATCTGAAATTATTTAAACGGGTGAATAACAAAATTATTTACCCAGTTAACTTGATTAGCTACATTTATATTTCTTTTAGCTCTTTTATCTTTTTCAATCAATTTTTAGCTATAAATATACAAATAATCTTCTTAAATCTAATAATACTATTCATACTGCAATTCTATAGCATTTATATTATCTTTTCTTTCTTAAATCAATTTGAGAATTATGATAAGGATAAATTGAATATTTATCGCAAGATTATTCAAACAGTTCTTTTAAATATAGTTTTTCTCATCATAAGTTTATTTGGATCCTCTTATTTCACTACCCTAATTATAGATACAAAACCTATTCTTAGTGGATTACCTTCTGTTTTTCTATTTTTAATGATTTTTACTTTTATACTATTTATTTTGAATAATATTGTTAGAATTAAATTCACCCAGTATATCTTATTTGGATATTATATAATATTTATCATTACGTTTGCATCTTTTTGGGTCTTTTTTATAATTCTCTTTAATTTAATTAACGTTTTTTCCGTTAGTTTATTATTATTTACTATTACAATATTAGTTTCTTATCTTGTTTATTCAGTAAGTAAAATCTATAAGGAAAAAGTAGATTTTACCCAAATAAATAAAATTTATTCATTGATCATATTTTTTCTTTATTTAGAGATTTCAATAATCCTCTTTGGACTATCTTATTTCTATTTTAATATATTTGCAAGCATTCTTATTTCACAATTAACTTTGTTTTTGATTTCCATAATGGAAAGATATATCATTCGAAAGATTAAAACAAGTTTAGTTTTTATCATCCATACTATAAGTTATTTTAACATAAGTTGGTCTCTTTTTGTTATTATATTTCAATTTACTCAAAATATTTTTGATTTGAACCTTATTTTCTTTATTCTAATGCAATTTTATACCAATATTTCCTACTTTATTACACGATCTAAGTTGAATGTAACAAAAGAACCTGTTTTTAAGAAGTGGAAATTAATTAGACAAAAAATAATTGGATCTTGTTTTTATCTAACTTTATTAATATATATCCTAAATTATCTATTGTTTGTCATTTCCGAACTTCAATTAATTATTTTAATTTTAGGTGGAATAATTCATGGTTTAATGTATATTGACAGATTTATCTTTAAATTTTTAGCTGATCTTTCAAAATACGTAATAATTTTCTCTCTTTTCTTGATTATAGGCACTTCTATTTTATATTCTTTAGGTTGGGTTTTTATTTTTTCATTTCAAATAATCCCTTTAATAATTCTTTTAGTTTTAGTCGAAATAACATATCTCATAAAATTATTAGAATTCTGGGACATCAAAAAAGTCAACTTTTCTATAATTAGAAATCCGCTAATAATAGTTTACTATATAAACTTCTTAATATGGCCATTTTTTCATTTAGTTGTTGAGATTTTTAATATTATAACTATAATGTTGGTTTTTTCAATTATCTTGATATTAATCTCTCTAATAGATATACGCATCAATGCAATTAATCAAAAATTAAGAATAACAATATTAAAGACTGGTTATATCATGTTTATCTCCCTGTTATCTTTAGAAATATTTTTATTTCTGGAATTTATAATTCAGCCAAATCTTCTATTTAATTCTTCAGTATCAGGATTATTTTTCCTCATTACAATTGGATTCATAATAAAGCCATTCAAAAGGCATAGAGCTATTTCATTCTTTTATTGGTTGTCTATTTTTACATTAATAAGTCTGATAATATATTTTGCTTATTTAAGTGGTTGGAGTTTCACAGTTTTACTAATTAGCGTAGCATTATATCCTTTCATATTTATGCTTGAAGAATTAAAAGAATTATTTGCCCATTTGTTAGAATATATTCATAAGTTAATCTTAAAGATTAAAGCAATTATAACAATTCTTTACAGAAAATTCATTAATTTCCTTAAAAATAACTTTAGAATAATCCAGATAATACTCTGTATATTTATTGGAATAATAACAGGTATAACTTTCTCAGATATGGTATTAAACATCTTAAATCCATATCATGCAACACTGCTATCTCTTGCTACCTTTGGAATTGCTTATGCTATTACAGATTACATCTGGTATCACACATATGTTAAAAAATTAGGTGATATAAAACAGATATTTAGGCAAAAATTAAAAATTTTTATTATTATATGGATAAGTTTTTCCGGCTTTATGTTTGCTTTAATATTGCCTTATGTAGCCTCTCTTCTTTATCAGATTTTCCTTATTTTAATACCATTTTGGGGATTAGGCGCGATATTAATCTGGGTCGTAAATAGAAAAGAAGCTAAAGAAAAAATTTCTGTTAAAGTGAGATTTTTTATTACCTTATCTACAATAATCTTATTTATTGTATGGATAGGTATTATATTGCTTTGGTACTTTACTGAGGTTCAAACTTAAGAAGGGTTTTGTATAAAAAATTAAAAATAATGAAATTATAGATTTTTCTTTTTCCAATCCCTTAAAAAATCTTTAAATTCTCTGTCCTTTATGCCAATAGAATTTTTTTCAGTTTTTTCAGTAACAGAATTATGATTGGGAGCATTTTTCTTAAAATTTAATGTCCAATCATAATAAGAGACTGCTTTTGATGACATAATTTAAGATCTCGATTTTAAAAAAATAAATCACAACAGAGTGCTAAATTTCTAAAAAAAATGATAGTTATAATATTAATAAAAATTAAATAAAAAGCCTAAATATGATGTTTAATTGATATTTTATACTTTTCAAGTATTTTAACTGTGATTTATTATGGGAGAAGAAAAAGATAATACGAAAATAAATGTAAAAGATTGGATAATCCTTAGTACTACTATGATAGGTGCAGTTTTAACAATCCTTGCTTTAATCTGGCAATTTTACCCTTCTTCTGGAATTATTACGGTCACTTTTCTTTTATTGCTTTCATTTTTATTATTCGTTAATTCAGTTTCGGCAAATTCAAAAGCAAACTTTGAAGTAAGGGCAAAAAAAGTTCCAGAAAAACAAATATACAGGTTTGTATCCTTCGCTGAATATACATTCGGTCTCGGCTTTACATTTGTTATGACTGCATTTTCCATTCTTGGTTATAAATATTTTTTAGATTTCGCCGGTCGCACAATAATAGCATTAATTCTACCAATTTCCTTTATGGTAATAGCTTGGTTTATGATTTTTATATATAACACAATTAATTATTCTGGAAAGCCATTTAAGAGTATTAGAAGTTTAAAACGAAATTTATGGATAATACTAGAATTAGGCAGCTTAGCCTTTATCATATTGGATTTCTTTGAAATTATTTTAATTCCATAATCTTTTTTTTATTATCAATTAAAGGTGTGAACATTTTGCCAGCAAAAATAGATTTCAAAAAAACAATGAAAGAGTTATATCAACCAAGCGCAAAAGAACCTGTATTAGTAGATGTGCCAGAGATGCAATTTCTAATGATTGATGGAATAGGTTCTCCTGGTGAAGCTCAAGAATATTTTGATGCTATTGGAGTATTATATCCTGTGGCTTTTAAAATAAAATTCATGAGTAAAGGAAAGGGTAAAGATTATGTTGTTCCTCCACTTGAAGGTTTGTGGTGGGCAGACGATATGAATGATTTTATTGAAGCTAATAGAGATAAGTGGAAGTGGACAATGATGATTATGCAACCAGACTGGATTACGCAAGAAATCTTTAATGAAGCAAAAAAATCTGCATTAGAGAAAAAGCCTGAACTCTCAGCAGCTATTTCCAAGGTAAGGTTTGAAAAATATAATGAAGGAAAGTGTGCACAGATTATGCACATAGGCCCATATTCTGAAGAACATCCAACTATAATGAAACTACATGAATATATTGAAAAGCTAGGTGGTAAATTTGACGGTCATATACGTAAACATCATGAAATTTATCTTAGCGATCCAAGAAAAGCTCATCCAACTACCATGAAAACCGTGATAAGACAACCTTTTATCTAATTTTTTTAATTTTAAATCAAAATCAGAATTTTTATATAAAATAAATTTAAGCTTTAAAGTTTTTAAAAGAGAAAAGGGTTCGAGAAGCTACAATAACAACCGAACGTTTTCGCGACAACCTAAAGATTGTTGTTGTTGGTAATGTTTTCCGCGCCTAGGATGGGAAGGCTCAATGTATTATATATATACTTCAAATCAAAGATCGTTATGAAAAGAATCATCATCCTTAAGAATAATTGCTTACTCCTATGAACGATATTATCGTTTGATAACTTAACCAATTCGTTAGAATAGGCCAGATTAAATATCAAATACGAACCAAAAGGTTTATATTTTTAATTCTGATCGTGTTTTTTACGCACAATCACCTTTCATATCGCAATGATTATCTGTGGACCAATGCATCGAGATTACACTACCGCTTCTCGACGTTCACATCATAGATGTGAACAAATATAATTGTGATAAATTCATATTTAAACATTACTATTTGCTATCTATTAATGGGTTATTAAAAAAAAATGTCGTTAAATCTAGACAATATTTTTTTTAAGTCGGAATTTAGCTTTGCTTTTTTAATCAGAAAAATAGAGATCAACTCAATTTTTTCTTTAGATTTTTACCCAATAAAACAAGACAAAGTTCGTTGATTTGATTTTTTCTTATAATCTCGCTTTAACAATTCCTCAAGTTCAGGAAATTTGAAGGGAAACATATTTTCGAAGGCTCTCTTTAATAATTCAACGTATTTCTTTTGATCGTATTGATGTATTTTTTCATCATAGAGATCAGAGAGAATAACCTTTCGTTCAGGAAAATCAGGATCAGCATCTGCATTCAGAATAATATATCGTACATTTTTTCCAGGGGTTGTGATAATACCAGATTCTTCTAATTGTCTGGCAGCTACAGCTTGATAAGAATTTACTTTATATGCTGATGGCTTACGAGAGATTCTTTGTTTGATTGTAAGCTCTTGTCGGGAGATTTTCCCTGAATAGACTCTGTCAGTATATTCATAGAGTTTTCTTTTTGCCTTTGGAATCCTTTTTATAAACTCATCAACGGTTTGAGCGCCTTTGAATACATTAATGAAGGCATATTGTGCATCTTTCACAATAGTGGGCATATCTCTGCGCCGAACTTCAATGCCCCTAACTTTAATCTCTCCTGTACTTTTTATGCCCCAATAATGACTAAGAGCAGGAATGTCTGGTTCAGCTCTAGAGGGAAGAAATACAATTGTATTATATCTACCTTCCCAGCTCATTGGAATGCTTGTATGTTCTGATATTCTATCTGCAATTTTTTTAGTAATATTCTCAAATTCCTCTGGTGATTTTCCCTTTGTATCTTGAAGCCATATGGAATCAACAATTCCATGAATGATTTTGCAACCGTATTCCTCGGCAATTTCAGCCGCACGCATAAGAAATTCGCGTGCAAATGCACATACGGTTTGATGGGCTTCAATCTTACCGAAGCGGGCATTTTTAAATCCTAAATATCCAAAACTTACAACAAGCACCCATTTTAAGGCAATATCGATAAATTTATAGCGAAGATTTCCTGTTTTTCGAACATATTCCTTATATTGCAACCTTTTTGTTAGAGGAAGTCTTATTGATTTTGAGATAATTCCTTCTCTTTTGGAGCAGATATGAAAATCCAATCCTGGTACTTTTATCCCAGTTCCATCATCTTTGCAGCATTTACAATTAAGAGTTTCAGAAGAAATATTATAATTGGCCATTATGGATGGATACATTGAAGAGAAATCTAACTCTATAACATTATCAAAAACACCAATTATCGGTTCAAGGATGTGTCCCCCACGATCACTTCTTATCAAGTCCATTGCTGAATTAAATCCCTCAGGGCTTTTTTTGAATGGCGCAATCAAATGATCAAGTTTATAAGCATTGTAGTATTGAATCGACTGGAGTGCTCCTCCAATCGTTATTCGAGATAATCTTTGTAATGATACTCTAGAAATACGGGCAACTTCAACAACACCCGGGATATTCCCTTCTGTAAAGTGAAGGCTTGCGTATGAGGCTGTGTCTAAATGGAGCCTACCAGCAAAATATACTTGCGTCTTCGAACGATGGAATATAATTCCGTACGACATATAATGGTTTGTCCCTCTTGAGAGATTAAAAATGCATTTTTCTAATGGTATTCTATCTCGAGAAAAATAAAGCTTCCTTGATATACCATGTATTGAAGCTCGAGCTGCTAGATATGGAAACATGAATTCATCCCCATTTTGTGTAAGAATTATATCAGGATCAAGTTTTTCGATGGCTTTACTTAATAGTTCTAAATTTTCCGCTTCATCTCTTCGATTTATAACATATGTTCGTTTTTTATACCCATCTGCACGAGGAACATTGTTCTCATCATTTTCAACAATGCTAATCTCAATATGATCAATTGGATCATTGTAATAGGGCCTAATTCCTTGATGTTTTACCTTGACATCAATCCATACAGCCTTCAGAGGAGGTAAGTCATAGAATAATTTTTCGTTGTCATCTTTCAACTCTAGCGAGACCAGTCTTGTTATACTGCCCTCTCTATTCCTATACTTTTCAACTCTCACTCTAAACTGACAGAAAGACATTGGAAACAAGTCATTAACGTAGTAATACATTTGAACAATAGGAAGATCGGTATTATATAAAGTAAATAGATCGATTTCATTAATTTCTTGGATTGCTTTCTTAAATACTGAAGGTTTTATCGCTGAAACTCCAAGGACTTTTGTCTTTTTATGATCTTCAAGGCGAACATATTTCTCACAAACTCTCACTTTATTGACGTTGTGATTTTGTAGAAGAATATGTTTTAACCTTTCAAGATCATTGCCTACACTTATCTTTGGTACTGCAAAGAACTCTGGATGAAATACTTCATAAATTTTCAGAACTTTTTGCTCTTTGGCAGGTTTTACCCAAAGAATTACTCCATCTCTAAATGTAGAAATATCTAAAAGCCAGCCATCAAATTTTTTTCTTGAATTCAACTTTAAATCATAATATTTATTTTTTCCTCTAATTCAGTTATTCTACTCTCCAAACGCTCAATCTTTTTCTCTTGTTCTAAAGCAAAGGAAATTAAGAGAATCTCTGAAAGGATGGGGCGTCCAGCTAAACTGCCAGCATCAGCATGAATCCGTGCATAGTTCATTAGCTTGTCAAAAATTCTTCGCTCTTCTGGCCGAAGAGCACGTTTAAAATCCTTCCAACTCTCGATTTCATGTTCAAGTGCAGGCCGGAATGAAGGTACGGTTCTACCCATAATAATAACAGAAGAAATAATTGGTTGCAAAATTTAAAGAAAAATACTTTGGCAATTTTTTAATTTTTGATGATTACTGAATTTTTATGTGATAAATAATTTGATGGATTAATTTTCAAAATTAATCAAGAATGAAAAAAGATATGAAATACAAAATAATTGATACACTTTGTTATGTGCCTACAGAAGAAGTTTTCATTGATTTATTGATTTCTTTGCCTCCCCAGATGAGTCGATATTTAAAAGACGTATTTGGACCTAGAGTCGCACCATTGTTAGGTATTACAGCAGAAAAATTATATCAAATGAAGATTAAATTAAGCACAGATGAATTAAGAAAAGCAATTGAACCTTTTTTACCAAAAATTAGGAAACTGACGATGTCAATAGAAGAATTTATTCAACAACTTGATAAAATGGGTGTAGAGAAGGCAGTAATCTTTAATCTTGATGAAGAAACTCCCAGTGGCATAAAGGGCTTACCGAATGACTATTACGCTGATATTGTGAAAAAATTCCCAGAAAAATTCATTGGATTTGCTGGTATCGATCCATTGAAGGGAAAGGAAGCTGTAAGAGAAATTAACAGGTCTTATGAATTAGGACTCAGAGGCATCGCGATTCGTCCATTTATGTTTAAAGTACCTCCACATCATAAAAAAATGTATCCCTTATATTCTACCTGTGTGGAACTTAATATTCCTATATGGTTTCACATTTCGATAAATTATTCAACTAATACAATGGAAGTTGAGAGACCAATCTATTTAGATATTGTTGCTCAAGATTTTCCTGAATTAAAAATGATTGCAGGACATGGAGGCTGGCCATGGATAAATGAAATGGTTGCTGTTGCTTGGAAAAATCCAAATATATACATGGATTTTGCTTCTTACCTTCCAAAATATATAGGTATGAAAGGAACAGGTTGGGAACCTTTTCTTCACTATGGAAACTCAGTAATCCAGGATAAAATTCTCTTTGGCTCCACTTGGCTTTTTATGGGGATGTCAATAAAAGAAATAGCTGATGAAGTAATGAAATTACCTTTAAAGGAAAAAGTTAAGAAAAAATGGTTGTATAATAATGCGTTAAAACTTCTAAAAATAAAGTTATAAATAATTCTTTAATAAATATCTAACTTATCTTAATTCTGCACCACATGACCCACAAAATTTTTCTATTCCTCTCAGTGGTGTTCCACAATGTGGGCAAAATTCCTTTTGTTCACCGATAGTAGGTTCTGGTTCTGTTGGTTGTGGTTCCGCAGGAGGTTTCACTTCAAGTTCTTTACTAGAAATTTCATTGTAAACAGAACTCCAAATTTTATAGAAGGGTAACTTATTTTTATGAGTTGGACAATTGCATCTGATTAAACTCCAAGGTCCTTTTACTTTCACATAATCCGCTATAGCTTCCTCTCCGCATTTGTAACAACGAAAAACCGCATCACGAATATACGGCATAAATTCGTCTTTTTGCATTAAAGGAACTACATATTTTCTTCCTCCATGTATTGGACATCTTTGTTTTATTAAAATTTGAGATCCAATAACTTTTAAAAGAAATATAGCACCCATAGTTCCACATCGAGGACAACTAAACCTTTTACCATAATCTTGTTGATTCATTAAATTTCCTCTCTAATATTAAATTCTTATGAAAAATGAGATATTAATCACTTAAATTTTTATTGTTTTAAAATCGAAGGTTTTTATAAAACCTAATACAATTAACTACTAAAGTAAATATAATTAATAAAATGAATGGGAGATATTGTTATATGTCTATTTATCACGGACCACATGCTCCGTGCGGGATTTTCTGCCCTCAATGTCCTGGAGTAAAAGTCTTCAAATGTAAGGGCTGTAGAGAGCAAGAAGGTCAAATAAAGGATTTTCCTGTATGTAAAACTTACGAATGTGTTACAAACAGAGGTTTTAATTTCTGCTATGAATGTGAAGATTTTCCGTGTGAAAAGTTGCAACCTATAGTTAATTTTGAGATATTTTTACCTCATAATTCAAAGATTTATAATTTACTTATGATAAAAAAGTTAGGAATTTCAAAATGGAATAAAATTTGTGAAGAAAAATCGGATTTATACTATAAAGGGCGAAAAATTCGTTATGGCGGTGATCCTTTAACTCTTGAGGAAAAAGACCCAAATATGTATAAAAAGAAGGAAAATAGATAAATCTAGGGGATTAGTGAAGATTTTATCTTAAGAGAGCCAACAATCTAACGTTTTAGTTCTTGTAGCATTTGCAAGACTCCTCTTAGGTTTTCGAGGCCTCCATTTCAAAAGGCGTCTTTCTGGTAAAAATGGATGCTGAACAATTATGTATTCTACATATCGCTCCTCATCATTTATAAGTACCAGTACATTTCCAAAATGGGATAAAATTTTCCCTCCTTTAGGGCGAAATGAGCTGCATTCGTTTAAAGGAGCAGTTATTACAATTAATGGTTTAGTTTTTTGAAGTATCTTTTTGATACCATTTATGGCTTTTAACAAATCTTCAAAGGTTTGTTTTTCATAACTTTGAAACAATGTAGTAATCCCTGAGATTAAAACAACTTTAACTTGTTCGAGTTTAGAAAGTCTGTGTTCTAACAACTCGATCATTTGATCCCAAGTAAAGGCTCGGGCAACCAAGATATTTTCTAAAACTAAGCGAGGTGATAAATTTTGGGAAACCGCGAATTTGCTCACATTATAAGGATTGAAGCGATTGTTTCCATCAATAAATGCTACCTTAACTTCGTCTCCTCCTAAACCCCCATATGCATATGATTTCTGTGATATAACCGCTGTTGTTAGCAGAATGTTAGTAGTCACTTTTTTATCCCCGTAAAGGAGATAAACCAGATTTTTATGAAACCCTTCTCCTCCCAATAACTCATCTAGCGTTGAATCTCCACTTGAAACGAGTGGAATTTCCCGGTTTTTCCTGTAAAATTTGAACCCCGAATTAAATGAATGAAATGACATCAGATGCAATATTTTTTCTTCAAAAAAAAGTTGGGTTACTCCGACAATTTTCTAAATTCTACTTTTTTGTTCTGATTTAAGTGGAGAGGATTACATTTGCTAGAAACTTAATTATTATTAAAAGAAAAAATGGTATAGAGACAGAGAGGTCATTAAAAGTAAAAATTACTATTTTTTGATGCTAGATCTCTATTTAATTTTTAAAATACAAAATAAAAAGGGGTTAAAAGTTTTTAACTGAGGGTAACAATAATAATATTTAGCACTTTTTGATCATTAAAATTTTATATTTAAAGGTGTGAAATCAAAATGGAAATGAAAATGGAAAGTCCTTATTCAAGTAGATTCTGGAAAAAAAGTTGGGATCCTGGATTGGATGATCTCGATCCGAAAGAATTTGAAACAACTTATCCTGCAATGATAAGAGAAGCGTTTACAGAGTTTCCAGAAAAAATGGCTTTAGAGTTTCTGGGAGTTGAATTGACTTTTAGAGAAGTAGATGAATATTCCAATCAATTTGCTCATATGTTAATTGAAAATGGTTTTAAGAAAGGAGATGTTGTAGGAATAAATTTACCAAATACTCCTCAATTTGTGATTGCTCTCGCTGGAACATTAAAGGCTGGATGTGTTGTTTCTGGAGTTTCTCCCCTACTTTCAGCAGTTCAAATACAATATCAAATAAACGATTTAGGTTCAAAAGGAAAGCAAGTTGCTTTGGTTACTCTTGATGCTATATTTGCTGGACATATTGTTAAAATTGCTGAAAAGATGCCACAATTAAAATTAATAATTACGACCAACGTTGCTAGTTTTCTTTCTAAAATAAAGCAAGTCTTAGGAAAAGCTCTTGGAAAGGTGCCAAAGGGAAAAGTTGTTCCGATTGATGGAAAAATAGTGCTAGATTTTCATAAAGATGTGCTTGCAAGATATCCAACTGATCTTGTGAATGTAGATATAACTCCAGATGATATTGGATGGATACAATATACTGGGGGAACGACTGGGCCTCCTAAAGGTGCAGTATTGAGTCATAGAAATTTTGTCTCAAATATGAAAAGTATAATTGCATGGCTCCAATGGGAACGAGGTAAGGGAATTTTATGTAGTGGTTTTCCTTTTTTCCACGCTGCGGGTTTAACGGTCTGTCAAAGTGCTCTTTCCGCGGGATTCGGACAATTACTAATCCCAGATCCAAGGGACACAGACCATATCGTAAAAGTAATGAAGAAATATCACCCAACGAATTTAGTAAATGTTCCTTCATTATATCAACTTTTAATAAAGAATCCTAAATTTAGAGAAATAGACCATTCAGAATTAGGAACATGTATTTCAGCAGCATCTCCTTTCCCTAAGGATTCTCAAATTGAACTAGAGAGCATTATCGGAGAAGGAAAGCTGTTAGAGCTTTATGGAATGACCGAACTATCACCTGTTGCAACAATGAACCCTTCCTTAGGTAGGAAAAAGCTAGGTACTGTTGGAGTACCATTTTTAAACGTGGAACTTAAAATTGTTGATCCAGACACAGAAAAAGAAGTCCCATTAGGGGAACCTGGAGAAATTTGTGTTCGCGGGCCTTTAGTGATGCAAGAATACTATAATAAGCCTGATGAGACTAAAAAAGCAATCGATGCTGAAGGTTACATGCATTCTGGTGATGTCGGATTTATGGATGAGGATGGCTTTATTAAAATCGTTGATCGTACTAAAGATATGTTAATTGTAGGTGGTTTTAAAGTATTTTCCGCTAAAGTTGAAGATACTTTATCTAAGCATCCAGCAATAGGCATGATTGCTTTAATTGGAGAGCCAAACCCTGATCGCCCCGGTTCTGAGATTGTAAATGCTCATGTACAGATTAATCCTGAATATCCTTATGACGGTGATGAAGAAAAACTAAAACAAGATATTATAGCATTTGCCAAGGAACATTGTGCTCCTTATGAGGTACCAAAAAAAGTTCATTTTATGACAGATATTCCATTAACAGCAGTGGGAAAAATTGACAAGAAAGTATTAAGAAAAATATAAGTAAATTTTTTTTTATTTATTAATATACAATTTTTTTATCCATTTCTTTTTTTTTTTGGACTCTTTAATAAAAATTAAAAATATGTTGAATTTTATAATTATTTCAATGAGATTATAAAAGTTTATAAAATAATATGTTGAAAAATAATAATATTACAAAAAGAATTTAACTATAAAAATAGAGGAAGAATTGAACATGTCAAGTCCTTATAGTTCGCGATTTTGGAAGAAAAATTGGGATCCTGGATTAGATGATATCGATCCGAAAGAATTTGAAACAACATATCCTGAAATGATAAGACATGTATTAGATACATTTCCTGATAATATGGGGTTTGCTTACCAAGGGTTAGAAATCAGTTTTAATGAGTTAGATAAATATTCTAATCAATTTGCTAACATGTTGATCGAAAATGGGTTTAAAATAGGGGATGTAGTAGCAATAAATTTACCAAATATTCCTGAATACGTATATTCAGTCGTTGGTACACTTAAAGCTGGATGTATTGTTTCAGGTGTTAGCCCTCTACTGTCCGATGTTCAAATGCATTATCAACTGGACGATCTTGGAAAAGGGGGTAAAAATGTTGCCTTAGTTACCCTTGATGCTATTTTTGAACATAGATTGAAAAAAATTGCCGATAAATTACCTCAACTTAAAGTTGTAGTAGCAACCAGTGTTCTTGGATCTTTTGATAAGGAGTCTCGAGAAAAAATAAAAGCAGTTAGAGAGATCCCCTCTGGTGAAGTTACTCCTTTAGAGGGAAAGATTGTTTTTGATTTCCAAGATGATGTTTTAACAAAATTTTCAACTGATTTACCAAAAGTTGAAATATCTCCAGATGATATTGGATGGATCCAATATACTGGCGGTACAACAGGCCCACCTAAAGGTGCTATGTTAAGCCATAGAAATTGTGTCTCAAATATAAAAGCTATTATTTCTTGGCTTCAATGGGAAGAAGGAGCAGGTGTATTATTATCAGGATTTCCTATGTTTCATATTGCTGGTTTAACTGTGTGTGAAGCTGCTATCTTTTTAGGTTGGAGCCAAATTTTAATTGCCAATCCTCGAGATGCTTTACATATTTGTAATGAAATGAAAAAATATGAACCAACAATTCTAGTAAATGTCCCTTCATTATACCAAATTTTAATCAATTTCCGTAAATTTAAAAGATTAGACCACTCAAAATTAAGAATTTGTGTTTCAGCAGCTTCTCCATTTCCAAAAGAATCTCAGGAAGCTTTAGAAAGTATAGTAGGTGAAGGAAAATTATTGGAACTTTATGGAATGACAGAATTATCACCTGTAGCGACAATGAATCCCTCGATAGGTAAGAAAAAATTGGGTACGGTGGGTCTGCCATTTTTAAATGTTGATTTAAAGATTGTTGATCCTGAAACTGGTAAGGAAGTGCCATTAGGAGAAGCAGGTGAGATCTGTGTTAATGGTCCATTAGTTATGCAAGGATATTATAACAAACCAGAAGAAACAGCTAAAGCTATAGATAAAGACGGATATATGCATAGTGGGGATATTGGAATAATGGATGAAGATGGCTATATTCGGATTGTCGATCGCACAAAAGACATGATTATTGTTGGAGGATTTAAAGTCTTTTCAGCAAAAATAGAAGACGTATTATCAAAACATCCTGCAATTGGTATGATTGCCCTAATTGGACTTCCAAATCCTGATAGGCCAGGTTCAGAAATTGTTAAAGCGTTTATTCAATTAGATCCTGATTTTGAATATGACGGAAATGAGGAAGCTTTAAAAGAAGATATCACCGATTTTGCTAAAGAGAACGTAGCACCCTATGAAGTTCCTAAAATTATTGAGATCGCAAAAGAATTACCTCTTACTGCTGTCGGTAAAATCGATAAAAAAGTGCTAAGAAAGTAATTACAACTGTTTTTACTACATAAATTAGATTTTTTTATTTTTATAAAATAAATTGAATAGTTGAACATCAATTGTTAATTCTCAAATTCTTTTTCTACAATTTCTACAATTTTCGGTAAAATATCGCCAATTTTTTCATGGATAACAACCTCAGCATAATCGTCCATATCAGTTTGCTGAATATTAATAATGGCTATTTTTGCTCCAGCAGCTAAAGCTTTACGTGGATAAAAAGCAACTGGATATATTAAAAGACTACTTCCAAGTACAATTAAAAGATCACATGCTTCAATCATCTCATCTGCTCGCATAAGAGTCTCAGAACGTAATGGTTCTCCAAAAAAAATCGCATTTGGCTTTAATAAACCCCCACATACTTCACAAGATGGCGAATAAAATCCCGTTAATACTTGATTGATCATTGTTGTAATTGGATATACTTCTTTACACCTCATACATATTGCTTCATTTGCAGTTCCATGAAGTTCTACAATATTTTTTGTGTGTGCTTTATGATGTAATCCATCAATATTTTGCGTTAAAATCCCTTCTAATTTTCCTAATTTTTGAAGCTTCGTTAATGCTTTATGTCCCTTATTAGGTTTTGCCTTAAATATATTCATTCCCATCTCTAACATGAATTTAAGATTCTTTTGAGTATCAGATACATAGGAATGAATACTAGCAAACTCATTTGGGTCGACTTTTTCCCATAAACCAGTACCAGGGCTTCGAAAATCAGCAATTCCAGATTCAGTACTCATACCCGCACCAGTTAAAACTACAATGTAATTAGCGTCAATAATGAGTTGGGCAAATTTCCTAACGTTATCATCTAAGTCATTCATCTGTTTATTTTCCCCTAATTCATTTTAAAATTGCGAAAAAAATAGAAAAAATATTTAATATTATTATTTTTATTTATTGATTATAATATATATTATTATAATTCATCGGGTTATAATTTAATTATTATTTAAGCAATATATCTATTAATTTTAAAGGGGAATAAGCAAGAATTTAAGAGGAATTATTCGGAAATGGTGAATGGGCAAATTTCAGCGATAAAATCTTATATATATAAAATCTGTATTGTTGGGAATGGAGGTGTAGGTAAAACTTCTATGGTTTTACGTTACTGTGAGAATACTTTCAAAGAGAATTATATTATGACCATTGGATCTAATTTCTCAACTAAAACTGTTGACTTACAAGATTACCCGCAGTTTCAAGTCAAGTTACAGATTTGGGATCTCGCTGGACAGAAGCATTTCAGTTTTGTACGGCCCCCATTTTATCGTGGAGCTACGGGGATTATTTATGTATTCGATTTAACACGTAGATCATCATTTTCTGATTTAATTGAATGGAAAGCTGAAGTGGAAAAAGTAGTTACTCAAAAACCTACTTTATTAGTTGGAAATAAACTTGATTTAGCTAATGAAGGTAAAAGAGAGATTTCAGAACAAGAAGGACTTTCCCTACGATCCGAGATCGGTGCAAAAAAATATTTTGAAACCAGTGCTAAACAAGGAGATTCCATTGAAGGCGTATTTAAGCTTTTAACTTTAGAAATTTTAAAATCTTCTGGCAAAATTTAATTTTTAATGTTCTATAATCATTAAATTAAAATTAAGTATTATATTTTTAAAATTAATTATTGAAATAATTTTAGGTTTATATTATGTTTGGCGGAGGTCAAGTTAAGTATGATCGCGCACTTACTGTTTTTAGTCCAGAGGGGCGCTTGTTTCAGGTAGAATATGCTCTAGAAGCAGTTAGACGTGGAACTCTTGCAGTAGCTGTGAAATCCAAGGAGGGAGTGTGCCTTGCGGCTCAAATTAAAATACCCTCTAATTTAATGGATGCAGACTCGATTGATAAATTATTTCAAGTCGATGAGCATATTGGAGTAGCTATTTCAGGATTACATGCCGATTCTCGAATGTTAATTAATTATGCTCGTGTACAAGCACAATCTTTTCGTTTAACTTATGATGAGCCTGTTCGACTTAATATGTTGGTAAAAACATTAGCAGATATCAAGCAACAGTATACACAATTTGGAGGTATTAGACCATTTGGATGTGCTCTTTTCTTCATCGCTATTGATGCTGGAGGTACTCAGATTTATACGACATCTCCTAGTGGAATTTATCGTGCATTTAAATCCTATGCATTAGGAAGTGGAGAATCAACAGCAAGGGAATATCTCACTCAGAACTATAAAGAAAATTTAACTTTTGATGAGGTGGTAAAATTAACGCTTAATGCTTTAAAGGAATCTATCGATGAAGAAGCTACAAAAGAAAATATTCGACTAGCCTATATAAAATCAGAAGATAAGAAATTTCACATGTGCTCTAAAGAAGAGGTTGAGAAATTTTTACTCGAATTATAAAAAAAAATATTTTATTGTTTTACAGTTATAAAACCAATTACAGATTCATAAACGATTTTTTCATCGATTATTAACATCCATTTGTAGTATATTACTATACTTCCTTTTGAAGTATTTAAAAACCCAGTTAATGTAATACCTTGTCCAAAATAGAGGATAGTGTCTACTATTGTAAAATGCATACCAGTAAAATCTCCTTCTATATATGTTGAGTTTTCAATCGGATACACATTTGGTGGCAAAATTAAGCTAAAATTAACATTATAATCTGTAAGAGTATAAACTGATAGATTTACTTTCACGTTTAATCCTGGTGCAGAGAAATTAGTATCTAAGTTTTGTAATTGTATAATAAATTCAGCAGGATCATCAGGATAAGTCATTAATGGCTCTATTTCAAAATCGTATGAAATTGATATATTTGAAGGTGGTATTACACCTGAAATATTCAAATTATTATATGCAATCTCAACATTACTACCATAGCCAACAGTTCGATCAAAAGCCTCTACAAAACCTACTAATTTTAATTGTTGCAGGTCTCCTGCTGTACTATAAGTGGGTATATAATAATATAATGATCCTCCGAACGGATATAAAAGAATGTTACCGTTTCTAGCACCTGATATTAAAGTTATTTCTTGTGTCGCTTCAGAAAGATAAGTTTCATTTGCAGTTTTTGGACCAATTAATGTTTTAATTCCTACATCATAAAATATTGCTTCCCCAAAATGAGCTCCGTGCCTAATAACATACATACCAGCAAGCACAATTGCTGTACGTCCCTTATACTCTACTAAATCCAATCCAACATACTCAATACCCTCGCCTAAATCAGTTTCAATATAAAATAAATCCCCATTTATAGGTCTTTCATGGAAATCATCCTCTCTTCTCCATGTCGTAGGATTTTGAACATGATATATGTAATTAGCTTCCAATTGTAATTCAAATAAATCTTCAGGGTATCTTAATTGCTCTTTTAGCCATGGAGGGGTATCTTGCCAATCATATTTACCAATAGAGGTATAGATCCTCCAAAGTGGATAGGTAGGATCATTATCAGTATTTAAAACAGGATTTTTATAGAATTCTAATTCTCCAGTCTTTACATCTATTAAGCATACACCTAGAAATCTTAAGATTGGATATTTTGTGTAAGAACCTAAATTAATATGTGTATAAATCGAAACTGCATAGTACATCTCTCCCACGGCCATATTAAAAACTAAATAAGGGTCGTTATCTAATTTAAGGTTTGGAAATAAAATATTCTGTACTCGTGTTTTAACATTCCTATTAATTAAATATTCATGCTCTCCTTGAGTTGCGTAGGCTAATAAACCTATATTTATTGTTGTCCAAAAGCCTTCTAAACCTGTAAGGACTCCATCAGGTTCTCCTGTGTAAACAAATAAATTATTTTCTATTCCTTCCGACCATTCAGTTCCTAATAAAATATTGGAGTCATATGCTCCTAGGGCACCCTCTTCATAATAACCTTGAGTTTTTTCTAAAAATATTCTACTTTCACTCTCTCCAAAAAATATTGGATAGTTCTCTGGTATATTGAATTTGTCAGAGACGTTCACTAATTCACCTGAAAAGGTATCCATTGCTAAAAATCCTTCAACATGATCATATAATTCGGTATTTGTTTGTACTGGATCTCCTGTTATTTGAGAAAACCTGACTGTTTTGGGGGATACCCAATATTCATTTCCATCAATATACACAATATCAGAATCTGCTAAACCCTCAAAAGTAGACCCTATTGAAGCGGCTAAATAGTCTACCGCAAAATCTTGATCAAATTGCCTGATATTTGTTCTAATGTTTGCATCATCAGAAATTGGAGACTCTGTGAAATTTTCAATTGGGCGATCCTCAAATATACTTAAACCAGCACATTCTCTTGTCCAATCTATTTCTCTTCTAATTTTTTTATTCCACTGTTGTTCAATCCAAACATCAGTGTTATTTAAAGTTAATGCTGGTCCGACACTTATCAGTAAAGGAACAATTATAAAAATTACAATTACAGCACCAATAACCATAACTTTTTTCCTTTTTTGCCTTGAAAGAATATAGTTTTTGGTATCTTTGGAATATAATCTTTTTCCATATATATAAAAAAAGACACCCAAAATACTTAGAGTTATAAATGCAAACAGGACAGACCAAATTTGAATAAGATTTATTCCGTCTAATGATTGTGTAGGTAAAGTGAAATACCAAATTCCAAAAAGTAAACCGATAATTATCAATGCATTTGCTAAAATATAGAAGTCATTTCTACGAAGATAAAAATTTTTAACAATATTAAGACCCATTCGAAAAATTAGAACACAAAATATAAAAATAAAGATTGGAAGGATTAGTTTCCCATAGATAAATATCGTTATAAAATCTTGATTATTTTCATTAAAGATTACATTAAAGGCATCAAATATAATTGTGGGAGATAATTGTATTTCTCCATTTTCAATTAAATATGCTGTCCACGCAAAAGCTTGATCATTAACATTAAGAGTAAAACCCAATAAGTAGAAGACTACGAATCCAACAGTCCACCAAAAAGCAAGCGATTTGATGTAAGACGGCTTTCCAAATCGTAAACGCGTGCCGATTAGAGTAAGTAAAATTCTATCTGGAGGCAAACTCATTATAACACAACCAATTAAAGCTCCAATTAAAGCTGTTTTATTGAAAAAGAAATTTGAAGACCAAAAATTTAGAAAATATATATCAACGAAATTAGCACTCGCCTTATTTCCATATAATTGAATTTGAAGATTTATTGGACCTATCCAAGCCGGCCAAAACCATAAAACAGTTAAAGCTATTAAAATTCCTACAATTAAGAGAGCGACTATTAATAATTTTCTTAATTTTGGTTTTTTTTTGAAGGGACGATATTTAAATCTAAAATGATTATTTTCAATATTATCTTCTATACTTGAGGGAAAAAATCCCATAAAATCACCAAACTTTATTACTTAAAATTAAAAATATAAATTTATTTTAGATTATAAAATGCTTTAATAATTAAGATAATTACCATTATTAAGGATTTTTATTAGAAGAAATTAAGTGAATAAAATGGGGAAAAAAAAGAAAATTCGCGAGGAGTTTGACGAAATCTTTAAGAGTGGAAGCAAAAAGGCTATTAAAAATATGTTAGACAAATATCCGTGGTTACTCGATGAGGTTTCTACTGAAATGAATAAATTAATGGAAGACCAACACCAAGTTATTGCTGCTTTAGGTGTAATGGAAGATGAGCTTGGTGGTTCTGTCCCTATCGATGAAATCGCATTTTCTCTAAGAGTAGATTTTGATATACGTATGTCTGAGGATGATGTATTGAAAATTTTAACTGAAGTTGAAGAGCTTGGATTAGTAAAAAAAGATGTAAATGGGTGGTTATTAACAAATGAGGGGGGAAAAATTTGCGATGATTATCTTAATAAAAATATTCATAAATTAGAGCTATAATGAAATTTGATATTTTCTTTAAGAACAATAAATATGAATCTAATTTTAAAATGATTTTTTAAATGGGTATTGAATTATATTATTTAGTTTGGATAAATTAATTATTTTATTAGAATTTTGCAATATTTTTTTTTAATAGATTTTCAAATTGGATGGTTACCATGAATGATCAAAACAATCATAAGGATTCAAAAGAAAAGTTTGATACAAATGATGAAGACATTCGAGAAAGTGATTTTGATACTTTTTTTGCTGATTTAGATAATATTGAAGAGGAAATATCATCTGAAGCATATGAATTAGTAGTACACGCATTATCTTTAATTGAGGGGCATTACTATGACGATGCAGTCGAAGTTTTACGACAAGCAATTGGTTTATACAGCCAAATTAATAGAAATGCCGAAATAGAAGCCCTAAATAAAAAAATTTCTGATATATATGTATTAAAAGAGGAATATTTTCGGGAAGTTGAGACAGAAAAAGTTATTGAAGTATCTGAAAGAGAGGATGATAAGAAAGAAGTCATCAATAAAGCTTATGAGTTAATAGAAGAGGGTAAGGAATTGATGAATCTGGAAAAATTTGAGGAAGCACTTGATAACTACGATGAGGCTATTGAAATATTTCAAAAAATGGATAATAATGATGAAATCGAGAAAGTAAATAAACTTATTGAGGAATGCTACAATCAAAAAGCGGAATATCTTAGAAGGTCTAAAAAGGTACCAGTCCATATTCAAGAAGCTATAGAAATCAAACCTCAAACTGGATTGAGTAAAGAAGAATTAAAGCAACAAAGAATCACTGCATTTGAAGAAGCTAAAAAACGAGAAGAGGAAATATCGGCTAAAGCTTTCGAAATACTAGGTAAAGCTTCTGACCTTGCTAAAATCCATCAATATGATCAAGCAATTAATCTGTATTTACGAGGTGCGACATTATTCGAAGATATTAGTTGGTCAAATGAATCTAAAAAGGTAAGAAATACAATTGAACAATTAGAAATACAGAAAGCTAATTTTAATGCAGAAATGGAAAAAAGAAAAGCCCAAGAAATGAAAATGCTTGAAGAACAAAAAGCAGCAGAAATGATAGAAAAAGCTCAAATTGAAGAAAAAGTTAGAGTTCAATCTCAAGCAGAAAAAATAGCAGATATAGAAAAAAGGAAAAGAGAAGAGGAACTATTTAAAACTCAGATTACAGAAATGATTGATAATGCGGAGAATTTAGCTAGAGAATATGATTTAGAAATGAAGAAAGCAATTAAAAAAGGCGATCTATTAGAAAATTGCGTATATCCAGACGTTATAGCCATCTATGAAGAAGTAAAGAAAAGGGTAGCTGAGAAGGGTTGGATAGATCAGGTAAAAATTTATACCAATCAAATAAAATATTACCAAGATTTATTAGGAAAAGATAAAAAATTACGTCAAATTGAGACTGAGAAACTAGAGAAACAAAAGCAATATGAAGAATTACATAAAATTAAAAAAGAAGAGGCTATTCCAGAAGCGGTTATTGAACGGGCAAAAATTTTAGAAGAACATATGCGTTTAGAAAAGGAAGAAGAAGAATTTAGAAGAATGGTTGATCAAATGGTCAATAATGCGGAAAAATTAGCACGGGAATATGACTTAGCAATGAAAAAGGCAATTAAAAAAGGCTATATACTAGAAGATTGCGTATATCCAGACGTTATAGCTATTTATGAAGAAGTAAAGGAAAAGGTAGCTGAGAAGGGTTGGGCATATCAGGTAAAAATTTATTCCAAACAAATCAGACGTTACCAAGACCTACTAGAAAAGGATGAAAAATTACGCCAAATTGAGGCTCAGAAACTAGAAAAACAAAAGCAGTATGAAAATTTACAAAAAATAAAAAAAGAAGAAAAAATTCCTGATTTAGAGTTAGAACACTTAAAGTTATTTGAAGAACACCAAAGATTGGAAGGTGAAGAGGAAAAATTTAGAAGAATGGTTGATCAAATGGTCAATAATGCGGAAAAATTAGCACGAGAATATAATATTAAATTTAAAAAAGGTATAAAGAAAGGGAATTTAAATTTTGAGTCAAAATATCCCGAGATTATAGAAAACTATACGCAAGCTAGAAATTTAGTTTTAGAGAAAGGATTAGATAGAGAAGGAGCTATATACTTGAACCAAATCCGTAAGTATTCAGAATTATTTGAAAAAGAAAAGAATGTACGAGAATTAGAAGCCGAAAAAGCTAAAAAGCAATTAGAATTTGAAGAAATGAAAAAGATAAAAAAAGAGGGTGAGATTCTTGGTGCAGATATTCAAAAAATTAAACAAATTGATACAAAAAAGAAATTAGAACAAGCTGAGGAAATCTTTGAAACTGAAGTTGATCAAATGATAGATATTGCAGAAAAAGAAGCACGAGAATATGAACTTGCTATTAAACATAGAAAATTTGAAAAGAAATGCCCTTATCCTAAAATAATTGAAATTTATAAAGATATTAGAGAAAAAGTTTATGCAAAAGGTTGGACTGAGGAAGCAAAAATCTATACTAATCAAATTATACTTTACCAAGAAAAATTAAAAAAAGATAA